>NZ_JBFAOO010000001.1:0-161824 GCF_040675265.1 Microbispora sp. NPDC049633 | reverse complement strand
CGGCGACGGCCCATCCCGCCAGCCTGCGCCGCCGGGTGAGCGCCGCCCGCGACCCTCGCGGGCGCTCCCTTCCCTTGTTGACGTGCTCGTGAGTGATCATGTGGACGTCGATCGAGCCGGACCGCGCGGTCGTCTCGACGCCCACCCCCCTGCTGAGGATCTGGGCGAACCGGCCGCGCCGGGAGGCGCCGAGCACGAGCTGGGTGGCGTTGACGCCGCGGGCGAACTCCAGCAGCGCCCGCGGCACGTCGTCGCCCACCACCTGGTGGTAGGTGCCGCCCATGCTCTCCACGAGGGCGCGCTGGCGCGCCAGCAGCGCCGGGTCGCCGCCGGCGAGCCCGTCGGCGCGGGTGACGTGGACGGCGAGCAGGTCCGCGCCCTTGGTCCGGGCGGCGACGCGGGCCGCCCGCCGCACGAGGGTGTCGCCCTCGGGTCCCCCGGTGAGCGCGACGACGACCCGTTCGCGCGCCTCCCACGTGTCGGCGATGCCGTGCTCGGCGCGGTAGCGGTCGAGCTGCTCGTCCACCTCGTCGGCGAGCCACAGCAGGGCCAGCTCGCGCAGCGCGGTGAGGTTGCCGACGCGGAAGTAGTTGGCGAGGGCGGCGTCCACCTTCTCCGGCGTGTACACGTTGCCGTGCGCGAGCCGCCGCCGCAGCGCCTCCGGGGACATGTCGACCAGCTCGATCTGGTCGGCCCGCCGTACGACCTCGTCGGGCACGGTCTCGCGCTGCGGGACGCCGGTGATGTGCCGCACGACGTCGTTGACCGACTCCAGGTGCTGGATGTTCACCGTGGAGATCACGTCGATCCCGGCGTCGAGGAGCTCGTCGACGTCCTGCCAGCGCTTGGCGTTGCGCGAGCCCGGCACGTTGGTGTGCGCCAGCTCGTCGACCAGGGCGACCCGCGGGCGCCGGGCGACGACCGCGTCCACGTCCAGCTCGGAGAAGGCCGCCCCCCGGTACGTCACGCTCCTGCGGGGGACGATCTCCAGTCCCTCCAGCAGCTGCGCGGTCCGTACGCGGCCGTGGGTCTCCACGAGGCCGACCACGACGTCCGTGCCGCGCTCCCTGCGGCGGTGGCCCTCGCAGAGCATCGCGTACGTCTTGCCGACCCCGGGTGCCGCGCCGAGGTAGATCCGCAGCCGCCCGCGTGGCATGGCCGCTCACCTCTCCCTGTCGAGGGCCAGATTGAGCTCCAGCACGTTCACCCCGGGCTCCCCCAGGAAACCGAGGGCACGCCCGGTCGTGTGCTCTTGGATCAGTGTGCGCACCCGGCGCACGTCCAGCCCGCGTTCCCTCGCCACCCGGGGGGCCTGCAGCTCGGCGTACACGACGGAGATGTGCGGGTCGAGGCCGCTGCCGCTCGCCGTCACCGCGTCCGGCGGGACGACCGCCTCGGCGTTCCCACGCGCCGGCCCCCGAACAGGCACCGTACGCCCCGGCGAATAGTTTTCGCCGGGCCTGCCGCACTCGACCTTCACGCCCTGGTACGTGGCGACGAACGGCACGGCCGGGCACGCCTGGTTGACGCTGACGACCCTTGTGGGCCTGCCGACGGCGGGGAAGACCTTCAGCACCGCCCCTGCACCGTCCGCGGTGCAGTACGGCCTGGCCCCGCTGACGCCTTCCCGCTCGCCGACCGCCTTCGAGCGCGCGCACACCTGGGTGAGCAGGGAGACCCTGCCCTTCCGCGCGGCCTCGCCGGTCCCGTGGGGGTCGGGCAGCCGGTCGACGACGTCCTGCGGGCCGAGGTTGCTCGCTCCCGAGGCCGCCGGGTCGTAGCCGCCCGCCGAGGGGCGGCTCTGGAAGTATCCGCGCACCGGGCGGCCGTACCGGTCGGCGAAGGACTGGCCGACGAGGGCGCTGCCCACGTCCCTGCCGTCCGCGCGGACGATCGAGCCGCCGGCGCGGTGGGGCAGGAGAAGTTGGGCGACCCCGGTCACCAGCAGGGGATACAGGACACCCAGGATCAGCGTGAGCAGGGCGACGGCGCGGACCGCCGCGAGGTGCCGGCGGAGCGTGTTCGGCAGGCGTTCCATCACGTCTCCAGCCATCAGGACATCCCCGGGAGGAACCGGACCAGCAGGTCGATGATCTTAATTCCGGCGAACGGCGCGACGACGCCGCCCAGGCCGTACAGGCAGAGGTTGCGGCTGAGCAGCGTGGACGCGCTGGAGGGCCGGTAACGCACCCCGCGCAGGGCGAGGGGGATCAGCGCCACGATGACCAGCGCGTTGAAGATCACCGCGGACAGGACGGCCGACTGCGGGCTGTGCAGCCGCATCACGTTCAGCGCGCCCAGGCCGGGATAGACCGCCGCGAACATGGCCGGGATGATCGCGAAATACTTCGCGATGTCGTTGGCGATCGAGAACGTGGTCAGCGCCCCCCTGGTGATCAGCAGTTGCTTGCCGATCTCGACGATCTCGATGAGCTTGGTCGGGTTGGAGTCGAGGTCGACCATGTTCCCGGCCTCCTTGGCGGCCGAGGTGCCGGTGTTCATCGCCACCCCCACGTCGGCCTGCGCCAGCGCTGGTGCGTCGTTGGTGCCGTCTCCGGTCATCGCGACCAGCCGCCCGCCCTCCTGCTCCTTGCGGATGAGCGCGAGCTTGTCCTCGGGGGTCGCCTCGGCCAGGAAGTCGTCCACCCCGGCCTCCCTGGCGATGGCGCCGGCGGTCATCGGGTTGTCCCCGGTGATCATCACGGTGCGGATGCCCATCCGGCGCATCTCGTCGAACCGCTCCCGCATGCCCTGCTTGACCACGTCCTTGAGATGGATCACGCCGAGCACCCGGGCCGTGCCGCCGCTGACCTCGCCGACCACCAGTGGCGTGCCGCCGGAGGCGGAGATCCCGTCCACCAGGTGCCCGACCTGCCCGGTGGGATGGCCGCCGTTGTCCCGCACCCACTTCATCACCGAGGTCGCGGCGCCCTTGCGGACCTGCCGTCCGTCCACGTTCACCCCGGACATGCGGGTCTGGGCGGTGAAGGCGATCCACTCCGCGTGGGCGAGCTCCCCCGGCTGACGTTCGCGCAGGTCGTAGGCGTGCTTCGCGTGGACGACGATCGAACGCCCCTCGGGGGTCTCGTCGGCGAGGCTCGCCAGCTGCGCCGCCTCGGCCAGGTCGAGCCCGGGGACGCCCTCGGCCGGGACGAACTGCGACGCCTGCCGGTTGCCGAGGGTGATCGTGCCGGTCTTGTCGAGGAGCAGGGTGGTGACGTCACCCGCGGCCTCCACCGCCCGCCCGCTCATCGCCAGCACGTTGCGCTGCACCAGACGGTCCATGCCCGCGATCCCGATGGCCGACAGCAGCGCCCCGATCGTGGTCGGGATCAGGCAGACCAGCAGCGACACGAGCACCACCCCGCTCACCCCGTCGGCGCCGAGCGCGGGCGTGTTCGGTACGCCCGGGTTCTGGGCCTTGGAGTAGATCGCCATCGGCTGCATGGTCACCGCGGCGACCAGGAAGATCATCGTGAGCGCGGCCAGCAGGATGTTCAGCGCGATCTCGTTGGGGGTCTTCTGCCGGTCCGCACCCTCGACCAGGGCGATCATCCGGTCGACGAAGCTCTCGCCGGGCTTCTGCGTGATCCGTACGATGATCCGGTCCGACAGGACCTTCGTGCCGCCGGTGACGGCCGAGCGGTCGCCGCCGGACTCGCGGATCACCGGCGCGGACTCCCCGGTGATCGCCGACTCGTCGACGCTGGCGATGCCCTCGATCACGTCGCCGTCGCCCGGGATGACCTCTCCGGCCTCGACGACCACATGGTCGCCCTGGCGCAGCTCCTGGGCGCCGACGACCTCCCATCGGGCGGGGTCGCGCGGGTCGGGCAGGCGCCGGGCCACGGTGTCGCGCTTGGCCGCCCGCAGCGTGGCGGCCTGGGCCTTGCCGCGGCCCTCGGCCACCGCCTCCGCCAAGGTGGCGAACAGCACGGTCAGCCACAGCCAGACCGTGATCGCCCAGGCGAACACCGAAGGGTCCGCGATCGCCAGGCCCGTGGTGAGGAACGCGCCGATCTCGACGACGAACATGACCGGGTTGCGCCACAGCGTCGCCGGGTTCAGCTTGCGTACGGCATCGGGCAGCGACCGCACCAGCTGCCGGGGATCGAGCAGGCCGCCGCCGATCCCGCCGCTCACGCGCCGCGCTGACTTCGGCATCAGGACAGTCCTTCCGCGAGCGGCGCGAGCGCGAGGGCCGGCAGGAACGTGAGGGCGACGAGGACGACCGTGACTCCGGCCACCATCCCGACGAACTGCGCGCGGTGGGTGGGCAGCGTCCCGGCGGAGACCGGCACCGGCGCCTGCCGGGCCAGCGACCCGGCCAGGGCGAGGATGAAGACGATCGGCAGGAACCGGCCGAAGGCCATGCACAGGCCGAGCGCGACGCACCACCAGGGCGTGCCCGCCGAGATCCCGGCGAAGGCCGAGCCGTTGTTGCCCGCCGCGCTGGTGAACGCGTAGAGGATCTCCGACAGCCCGTGCGGCCCGCCGTTCAGCATGGCCGCGAGACCGGCCCGGTTGCCCATCGCCGCGGCCGTGCCGGCGAGCACGAGGGCCGGGGTGACCAGGAAGTAGAGCGAGGCCAGCTTGATCTCGCGTGCGCCGATCTTCTTGCCCAGATACTCCGGCGTACGGCCCACCATCAGACCGGCGACGAACACGGTGATCACCGCCAGCACCAGGATGCCGTACAGGCCGGAACCGGCGCCGCCGGGCGCGACCTCGCCGAGCATCATGTTCAGCATCGTCATCATGCCGCCGAGCGGCGTGAAGGAGTCGTGGGCGGCGTCGGTGGCGCCGGTCGAGGTCAGCGTGGTGGCGGCGGCGAACGTCGCGGAGCCGGGCACGCCGAAGCGGACCTCCTTGCCCTCCATCGCCGCGCCGGCCGCCCGGGGGACCGTGGCCCCGCCGGAGAGCTCGAAGACGTTCGTCAGCAGCACGCTCACCAGGGCGATCACCGCCATGACGGCGAGGATCGCGTGGCCCTGCCGCACCTGGCCGACCATCCGGCCGAAGGTGCGCGGCAGCGCGATCGGGATCGCCAGGAGCAGGACGATCTGCAGCCAGTTCGTCCATCCGGCCGGGTTCTCGAAGGGATGGGCGGAGTTGGCGTTGTAGAAACCGCCGCCGTTGGTGCCGAGCTCCTTGATCGCCTCCTGGCTCGCCACCGGGCCCCCGGGGATCGCCTGGGTGGCGCCGGTCAGCGTCGTCACCGTGTGCGGTGACGCGAGGTTCTGCACCACGCCACCGGCGACCAGCACCAGCGCGGCGACGAACGCGATCGGGAGCAGGACCCGGAACGTGCCGCGCACGAGGTCCACCCAGAAGTTGCCGATGGTGTCGGCCTGCCTGCGGGCGAACCCCCGCACGAGCGCGACCGCCACGGCCATGCCGGCCGCCGCCGAGACGAAGTTCTGCACCGCCAGGGCGGCCATCTGCACCAGGTGACCCATCACCGTCTCGCCCGGGTACGCCTGCCAGTTGGTGTTCGTCACGAAGCTGACGGCCGTGTTCCAGGCGACGTGGGCGGGGACCGGGGGCCGTCCGAGGCCGAGGACCAGCCTGTCCTGCAGGCGCTGCATGCCGTACACGACCAGCACCGAGACCGTGGAGAAGGCCAGCAGGGCGCGTGCGTAGACCGCCCAGGGCTGCTCTGCGTCCGGACGCACGCCGATCAGGCGGTAGACGAGCCGCTCGGCCGCGCTGTGCCGGGTGCCGGTGTAGACCCGGTAGAGGTAGTCGCCCAGCAGCAGGTAGACGACGGCGAGCACCGCGACGGCCGACAGCACGAGCACGGCCCCTGCCGCTGCCGCGCCCATCAGAAGCGCTCCGGGAACAACAGGGCCGCCACCATGAACACCAGCAGCGCCGCGGCCACTCCGAGGCCCACGGCGTTGACCACGCTCACAGGCGCTCCACCGCCCGTACGACGAGCCCGACGATCATGAAGACCGCGATCGTCAGGGCGACGAAGACGACGTCCGCCATGCCCACTCCTCGGTTGTGATTGCCGCGGCACTCTCAGCACAAGCAAAGTCCGAGATCGGGGGCATATGACCGCTCTTGACGGCTTCCATACGGGTTCGCACCGAGTATTGACGCCCCCTGTACGCGTGCCACGCCGGGGGTTTCGGGCGTGCACGTGCCGGAAATCAACGCGGTTCAACCGGCGAGCGGCGCCCCCCGAACACCTGTGTCGGCTCCGGGGAGGGGACGCGGCGTGGACGACGGAAGTGGCGTGATCCTGGAGGTCGTCCTGAAGGCCCTGGCCGGCGGCGTGTTCGTGCTGGCCTTCGCGGCGCTGGCCGAGACGCTGACGCCCAAGCGGCTCGCCGGGGTCTTCAGCGCCGCTCCTTCCGTGGCCCTGGCGAGCCTCATCGTCACCGCGGGCTTCGCCGGCATTCCGGACGTCCTCGCCTCGGCCCGCGGCATGTGGATCGGCGCGGCCGGTTTCGTGCTCTACTGCCTGGTCGCCGCTCCCCTTCTGGGCAGGTGGGGCGCCTGGCGAGGAGCGCTGGCCGCGCTCGCGGTCTGGGGCGCCACGGTGGCCGCAGGGTACGCGCTGGCGCCGGAACCGTGAGCGCCGATCGTGACGGCGGCCGGCCCCATGGCCACGGCCGATCTGATGGCGACGACCGAGTTGATGGTGACGGCCGATCTCGAGACGGCGGCCGATCTCGAGGTGACGGCCGATCTCGAGGCGGCGGTGAGAAAGTGCGGCTGCGCGTCGGCGAGCTCAGGCGGCCGCCCCCGCGCGACTGGGTGGTCCGGTTCGCGTTCGGCGCCGGGGTGTCGGCGCTGGCCGGCGTGGTGTCGGTGCTGGCCGGCCCGCGTGCCGGCGGGCTCTTCCTCGCGTTCCCGGCGATCCTCCTCGCGAGCGTCACCCTCATCGCCAAGGAGGACGGCGTACGCCAGGCCGGGCAGGAGCTGTGGGGGGCGGCCTTCGGCGCCCTCGGCCTGATCGGCTTCGCCGTCGTGGTGACGACCACGGTGGCCGTCTGGCCGCTGTGGCTGTCCCTCACGGCCGCCACCCTGGCCTGGGCCGCCGTCTCCCTCACCCTGTACGCCGCCGCGACCCGGCTGCGCCCCTGAGCCGGGTCGCGGCGGCGGAGTTCGCCTGCGACCCTCCCAGTTCGCCCACAACGCCCTGCGAAGCACGCTCCGCAGCCGGAATCCTCGACGGCAGCTTCTAGGGGATCTTCGTGGAGAAGAACTGGCTGATGGGAACATCGATGAAGCGCGGATACTGGTTGTCCGGGAAATAATATCCGCGCGTCCAGCAGCTCACATTCGTGGTGCTCGTGCTCACCGTGTACGAGATAAGGACCCTGCTGTTGTCCGGCAGCACGCCCGCCTGGACTCTCGCTCCATATACAGCGGAATATGCGGGATTCGTCTTGGTCTCGGGAGGCGTATAAAGATCTATCTGCTCGGACCCGAATCCCCAAGCGCTTCGGGAAGGCAGGGCGACTATCTTCCCGGGGGCCTGGGACGCGGGTGTGTGACGCACCAGCCAGAACAAGCCGTTGATGTGGACGACACTGAAATCTATCTCCACTTTGGGTTGCAACGGTTTGGACGTGGCGCACGATACCGCCCACTGAGCGGATCCGTCGCTGCCCGTGCCAGCGAAGTACCGCCAGCGGCTCTGGTCGCCAAGGTCGCCGCTGACAGGGGTACGAGCGAGGAAAAGTGATTTCTCGGCACTACTGCCGTCCGCCTCCCAGCCGTATATATAGGTGTACCCGTCGTGGTCCAAAAGGGAGGCACCCCAGATGATGGGGTACGGATTCCTGACCGAACACTCCTGTAGTCTCGTCGGCGTGACATCGGCCACGCTCTTCGTCTCCAGATCGGCGATCGAGAGCCTGGCGTACGCTCCTCGCGTGTTCTCGTCCCCTACCCCCTCGTAGTAGAACTTGACGACCTCGTTCTCGTTGACGACCTTTGAATCTCCAGTCCAGTACTGGCCGCCCTCGCCCACCGGGGTCTTCGCGTATCGGGACCAGAAATCCCCGTTGGGACTCGTCTCACGACAGGTGCTTCCTCCCGTGATCGTGCGCAACGCAGATCCGTCCTGAACGACGATAGAATTCCGTATGTAACTGGTGTCGCTTCCGGTCGACCGCTTGCTGGGATCGCCGAGAAAAGTGTCCGAGAAGAACCAGGCCCGCTTACCCGACGGCAGCTTCACAGCCTGGGCGGCGTCCCCGCCACTCCAATCCGCGCACCCGGCGTTGTTCGCATAGCCGGCCCACATGGCGTTCAACGCGCCGTTCATTCCCGTATTGGCTTCCACCGCCATGGAAGCGGTCCAGTTCACGACTTGCCCCATGCTGTAGCCGTTGGGGATCTTCTGCGACTCCTGCCAGAGGTCGGAGCGGACCGCGATCAATGTCGCTGTCTCCCCTGCGTTCATCTTGATGGTCAGTTCGTGCGTTTCATCGTCTCCCCTGGCATCGGCACGCGCCCATCGCAACGGCGTCATCGAAGACAGGTTGTCCCACGCCACGAGGAAGTAGTGGAACTCGACCTCGCTGTCGATTCCGCCTTGGTCGGGCGCTTCAACCCGGACGGACAGCCTGCCGTTCCCGGTGGGGGGCGGGGTGAACTCCACGTAGGAGGCACCGCCGTGCCAGATCATGGTGCTCCCGTTCGCCGAGCCGCCCCAGGTCATGGTTTTCTCCGCGGACCGCTTGGGACGCTTTCCGTCGAGTTCGTTACGCCAAAGACCTGATGCATGCACGTTGGCGTATCCGTCCGCGGCGCCGAGGAAGGCGGAGAGATTGGCCGTCTTTCCGGTGAGCCGGTAGTTGGCCACCGCAAATCCTTGCACTTCCTTGTTCAGATCGAGGCCGTAACCGGACAGCACCTGGTCTATCGCCTCCAGTGGCATCTTGCTGTCCATCACCTCCCAGGTGCGCCGCACGAAGTCGGTGGTGCCGGCGCGCTCGACCAGATACTGGGCGAATATGAAGGCGCCGTACTGCCTGCTTCCGCCCAGACCGTCACTCGAATTCAGCGCGCTTTCCGGGCCGCCGGGACCGGCGAGGAATGAGTCCAGAGTCCTGGCGTAGGCGCCCCATCCCGCCTCCGCCGGGCTGACCTGACGGTAGACGGCGTTGACCGCCCACTCCGCGGTCGCCTCCATCCACCAGTTGATCGAGACGATGTTACCGAAGAAGTGGAGGTTCGGCAGGTAATGATATTGCACTGCATGAAAGAGTTCGTGTCGGATCAGATAGGTGTACCAGTCCTCGTTACGGTAGGGGTTGCCGTTCTGGTCCTCGAACTCGGCGGGATCCGTGGGGAGGAAGATGACCGGCCCGCCATGGTCGTCGAGAATGTCCCCGAAGGGGAAGGTCAGCCCGGGATTGTCGTTGTAATCGAACCCGATATATATCTCGACGCGGTTTCCGGTAAGGCCGTAGCCCATGGACTGATACTGCGACCAAGCCGTCCTGAGCGATGCCTCGACCTTGTCGATCGCATCCGGAACACCGTTCGACGGGCTCACGTCGACATCCGGGATCCCGTTCATCGATGCCCCGGTGTCGGGGTTCACAGAGAACCCATCAATATTGTAATAGATATCGAAGGCGTGGCCTATCGAGAGGGAACGCTTACAGGTGAACCAGTTCACGAACTGGATGTAGGGCGTCGCACAATCGATCCGGGTGGCCGTTGTCGTGGACGACGCCTTGTTCTCTACGGGTCTGACGGCGAGGCTCTTCACCCAGGCCTGCGTCTCCGCCGAGGCTTCGTCGAGCAGGGAGAGCGCATAGGTCAGGCTGAGGCCCGCTCGATGGGACAGCCTCTCGTTGGATCTGAATTTCTTCGGAAGTCGGCTCGGATCCGCGACCCGCCAAATCGTGTTCCGGATGTACTCGTCGACCCCGATCTCACCGCGTGACCACGCTTTCGAGATCCGGTCGTCATCGCCGAAGTCGGGTTTCTGGGCCGCCAGCTTCTTGTGCAGCTCGCTCTCGGGGCGTTCTACCGGTCGGTACGGCCTGGGCGTATCGACGTGGGCGGACGTGGCCGCCGGCGCCGGCGTCGGCGTCGGCTGCGCGAGAGCGTTCGATGCCGTGGGCGACTGCAAGAACGCCACGAGCACATTGGTGACCGCCAGCGCCACCACTCGGGTTCGGAGACGGCTTTGACGTGGAGATAACAAATGGCCCGCCTGCTGTGAGATGTGGTGAACAGAATGGGCAGCTCAACTGCCGATGACAGAACCTGTGAGACCGCAACGGGTTGCCCGGCAACCGAGGAGCGTCACGGACAGCTGGTCGGAACGAAGGCCACAGCGTCGAAGACGACGCTTTCGTCTCCTGTGCCCTCGCCGTTGAGCGTGCTCAGCGAGACCTTTGCCGTGCCGGAGAAGGTGAACACGCCGAGCGACACCCAGCGGTTCGCCTGCTGTCCTGGATTCGCCTTCACCGGACGCTGCGTGATCACCCGCGATCTGATGCCCTGCGCGGTGTGCACGTCGTAGCGCGCCTGCCTCGTGTACCCGAAATGGTCCGGCAGATGGACGAAGACCTGCGCTGCCCCGTTCAATTGCTGATTCAGAGTCCAGGTGCCGATGACTCTCATCACGGCTCCGTTGTGGCTCGCGTTCCGCACGTAGGCGAACCACTGGTGTCCGCCGAAACCATTGCCGAGTTGCTGGAAGTCCGCCTTAGCGGGCACCTGGCCACGGGAGTCGCGGGCGAATTCGAGGGAGAAGCTTCCGGAGTTGGTCCAGCCGGTGTTGTCGCAGCCCCCGCGGACGGCCGGCACCGTGCTGGGGACGTCGTCGACGATCCGGGCTCCGGACGGCAGCCCAGGAGTAGAACACGGATACCAGTAGTCCCGTGGTTCCTCACGTTCCGTGGACGCCCAGGAAGCGTCTGAGTAGCGCATCGTGCCTTCGTTGCCGCACTGGGCGGAGCAGTCACTCTTCCATGCCTTGGGCAGGTGCCACCAGCACTTGAAATCGGCTCGGGTGCAGGCGCCCGCCGTGCTGCTGGACGGGGCCTCGTAGTTCGTCGTCCCCGGCCGACAATCGTTGTGCGCGTCGCTTCCGCCCGTGGGCGCGACACAGAAGGCGTTGAGGTCCACCGCGAAGACGTTCACCTTCTGGATGACGGGGACCACGGCCGAACGGTAGTCGGTATGGTTCCACCACGCGGCGTTGTAGCCGGCCTGATCCTGGTATTTGCCCTGGGTCGTGTCCCAGTAGGTCTTGGTGATGGGCCAGGCTGCCCAACCGAGCACCTTCTCCTGGTAGGGCCAGTATTGCGGCGTCGCCGCGTCCGCGTACGTGTTGCCGTCCAGGAACGGATGACGGCCGGGCCTCCAGTACGAATTGGAGGGGTTGTTGGTCCAGCCGACCCCCCAGGCGCCGTTGTTGGGCTGGCCGTTCGCGTCGTTTCCGTTGGCCTCCGCCTTCGGATGCCAGCCGGAGTTGTAGGCCCAGATGGCGAAATACCAGTTCTCCAGCTTCGCCGCGTTTCCGTTGTTCGCGATCACGGCGCCGTTGGTGTCGGCCCAGATCTGGTTCCACTTCTCGGTCAGCGTGCGCAGGCCCGCCGCGATATTGGTGACATAGTCCAGGGCCACGGCCTTCTGCTTGTCCGCCGGCCACGCTGTCTCCCCTGGCCGCTCGGACCCGGCCTTGCGCATCCCGTCGGTCTGCTGCGATATGCCGTACCCGCAGTCCGCCTTGGAGAAATCGATGGCCCAGTCGTTGGAGGGGTCGCTGTCGTAGATGTCGACACCGTAGTAATTGCCCACCAGCGGGTTACCCGTCTCGCCCTCAAGCACCTTCCGCTGGGCCTGCCAGAGGTTCGACTCCTGGGCGAGGATGCCGAGCATGATGTTCGTCGGCACCCGGCCTCCTCCCAGGAGATCGTGCGCCGGGAACATCGCCTGCGGTGACCAGGACGGCAGCCCCGAGCCCTTCCAGTTGGCAGGCCGCGTCAGCGTCAGGCGCTTCAGCACCAGTTGGTCGACGGCCCATTCGACCTGGCGCCAGTGCGGCTGGTACACCTGTGACTTCGGGTCGTTGCGCGGGACGGCGCAGGTGTACCCGTCGTCGACCGGGTTCTCCGCGGCGATCGCGCCCGCCGATGCTCCGGACGTCGCCTTCGCGGCACGCCCTGTGAGCGCCGCGAGGCGGGGATTCAGGACGCTTCCCGTTCCGATCTTCGGTGCCTGCCGCGCCTCCGGCGCCACGTGGAAGGCCAGCTTCGCCTTCGTCGCGGGAACCTCCGCCGCCACGTCGATCGGTTCTGCTCCTCCGCTGTCCCCGCTGACTCCGGAGATCGCCGTGTCCTTGGGATCTCCTCGAAGGCCTTCGCGCAGGCCGCGCCGGGCCGCGCTCTTGACGACGAGCATCCCTTGCGAGGAGACCTGGCCGGCGGCCGGGCCGGTGAGGAGGCTCATCTTGTGCGGAAGACCACGGACGTCTTCCGCCTCTCCCAGGAGGAAAAGCCTGCCGTCACTCCCGGCCCGGACGGACAGCTCCCCGAGCCTTCCCGTGGCCAGCGTCCTGGTCCTGCCACCGGAGTAGTACCTGACGGCCACGCCGCCCGCGGCCTGCTCGGTGAATGCCACGCCTCCCTGCGCGTCCACGTGCACGTCAAAAGGAACTGACGCGGCCTCGGCCAGGCCCTTCACCTTCCCGGAACCAGAGACGGCCACAAGCGTGCCACCTTTTGCGGCTGCGAAACCGTCCTCATAGGGCACGGCTGAGGTGATCTGCCCGGGGATCACCACTGCGTCGGTGACCTTCCCCCCGCCTGTGTCCACCCGAAGGAGCCTGCTGCTCCTGTGCTTCTCGTCCGCTCCCTGAGTGAGCGCGACCGTGCCGTCGGCGCCGCAGCCAGGATTGAAGTACGCCAGGGTGACTTGATCTTTGAGTTTGGTCACGGCACCGCTCGCGACATCGACGACCGCGGCGAAGGCGCCCCGCGCGAAGAGTTCGGGCCGGTTGGTGAAATGGCGTGGAGCGTAGACCGCCATCACGTGGCTCCCCGATCCGGTCAGGCACGCGTTCCCGATCCACTGATCGGTGTCCATACCCGGCTCGCTGAGGGTCGCCAGCGTTCGCCACTGGTAACCGGTGCGAGCCTCCGCGACCAGCACGTGAAAGCCGGTCGCGTCGCCGGTCGTGGCGAGGGCGAGATCCTTCGACCTCTGCCACCCGCCGGGAAGCACGCGGTCGCGCTGCGACGCCTCTACCGACGAGCGGTCGGTCACCTCTCCCATCGGCTCGACCACGGCCTTCGCCGACGGCTGCGGGGTGGAGCCCTCTCCGGGCGTCCGAGGCTCGGCAGCCGCCGCGCCTACGACACCGGGCATGGACAAGGCGGTGACCACGGCCAACACAAGAGCGATATATGGCCGGCGGGCGATCGCCACTCGAACCTCCGTATTCGTCACTTGTAAAGACGCTGACCGTAAGACCCGCTGTCCGCGTCATGCGTGTTTCGCGAAATCCGATCGGGCGAAACCCTCTGCTGGAATGGAAGGCCGCCCGGCTGAGCCCGCGGCGCGACTCAGGACAACCCCAGCGGAACGGCGGAGGAGAACCCACCTTTCCTCCGCCGTTCCTGCGAATCGTCGCTCGGGCCTGGGCCGGCGGGGATCCTGGCCGAGAAGCAGTCCGGCCGGTCGCCGGCTCTCTCAGCCGGCCTTGATGAGCGCCTTCGCCCTGCTCACCCAGCCCTCGAAGATGTGTGTGGATTCGGCGATCTTCCCCTTGTTCCCGTCGAGGATGCGCTGTTCGTACGCGGCTCTGACCGCCTTGTAGATCCCCACGAGATTCACCTCTGCCTGGCAGTTCGCATCGGCGGCGGCTACCCGCTTCTCCTCCGCCGACGCAGGCGCGCCTTCGGCGCGCGACTGCCACCTCGGGTCGTTCTGGGCAGTGATCGGATGGTCGTACGAGGTGATGCCGGCATTCTGCATGCAGGCACGCCAGGCGGTCAGAGCCGCCCGCACCCGGCTGTCACGCATGGCCCGTGAACGGGAGGCGACGGCCAGACCACGAGGGTCGGCGGGGAGTTTTCTCATGGTGCCGTAGAGCTTGTCGTCCGCCTGGCCGGCACATCCTCCCGCAGGGATGGCACGCCCCGACTGGGTCCGGTCCGCGGCCCCGTCGAACGCCTTTCTCTCCTCAAGGGTGGGTTCGTGTCTCGACTCGGTGAAAGCGCGTGGCACGCTCTCCGCCGGAAGGCGCGGATACCCCGAATCGGCGGCGGCCTTCGTATCCAGATAATCGAAGACGTCGGACTCGCGATAATCTCCCGGGCTCCATGTGCGGATGGTGGTGGACGTCCAACCGGTGAAGCCGAGTGACCTCATGCACGCGGCGGATGCGATGTCCCGAGCCTGGTCGATGAGCTTGATGTCGCTCATCGGAGTGAGATACGGATCGAGCGGCATCGCCACATGCTTGGAGTCGCGGACCGTCGCGATGTCGCCCAGCGGAGGCTCGCCCTCTCCCCCGAGAGGTGCGGATGTCGGGTACGGGCCGGCAGGCGGCGAAGGCTCGACGGTGGGGTCGACGGCGGCGGTCACCGCCGTGTTCTCGGCGGACAGCTGGGTTAGGGTGAAAGCTGCAGCGGAAATCGACGCGAGTGCCACGGTGGCGGCGCCGACGGCGACAGCTCTCCTCGGCTGAAGCGTCATTGGCCGTTCCTCCTCCAGTAGCACCGGTGATAGATTCCCGCGTTGTTCCCGTAAACGCAGTTGTTCGCATGGAACTGCGTGGTCCAGAGACCGTATCCCGCGGCTGTGGAGAAGTTGACACCGAGAGTGTCCTGATACAGATCTCCCGAACAACCGGCCTTGTTCACCCACTTTGTGAACCACTGGCCGTAGTAATTACTGTATTCGGTCCGGTAACCCCAATGCTGCTGGGGCTCGTCGACCCACCAGTATTGCATCGGGCTGCTGCATCCGCCGTCGCTGCCAGGGCCGCTGTGATAATCCCACCTGTCCAGGACCAGACCGCTGTGGTTGTTCACCATGGCGAAGTAGCCGTCGGACTGCTGCCAGTCCGACCACACCTGGTTGCTGGCCGAGCTGTTCAACGGAAAGGCGATGACTCTGGCTAGCGGATCGATGCTCGAATTGATGATCTCAAGATACAGGTAGCCGTAGCCGTAGTTGCTCGCGGTCGCCCACCTGTTCACGGAGTCGGCATGGGCGGCTGCAGCGGGCATCATGGTCGAGCCTGCGACCACGCCCGCGCCCACCACCGCCAAGCTCTTGACGCTGAGCATTGATTTGATACGGGATAAACTGAATCGCACCTAAGCCCTCTCCCTCTTGATAGCCTTCCGGCCGCATGACAATTCAGGGCCGGTTTCATCTCTCCCGTCCGGCCGCGCCGGCGTTCGCCGCCGGCGCACCCGCCGTGCCCACCCCTCGTGTCGATGTCCGGGCTTCTGGCGACGCCCGGAGTGCGACGAGGGGAATCGTGGCGGCGCTCGATCACCCCCCGGCGTTCGCCTCGGCCGCCCGGCGTGCGGCGGCCGGGTCGGCGAGGCCCTCGCCGGTCGGCTCGTAGGTGAGCAGGACCACGCCGGAGGAGAACGCCTGCGTGCCGGCGAGCCGCAGCGAGGCGGGGTCCGCGGAGTCGTCGTCGAACAGGTGGGCGCCGCGGCCGGCGAGCACGGGATAGACGGCCAGACGCATCTCGTCGAGGAGGTTCTCCCGCAGCAGCCACCGCACCAGCGCCGCACTGCCGAAGACGAGGATGTCGCCGTCCACCTCCTTCTTCAGGGCCTCGATCCGCGCCGCGGCGTCCGCACCGATGATCGTGCTGTTGTTCCAGCCGGCCTCGGTCAGCGTGGTCGACACGACGTACTTCGGCAGGGTGTTCATCGCGTCGGCGTAGCCCACCTCGTCGGTCATCGACGGCCAGGAGGCCGCGAAGCCCTCGTAGGTGACCCGTCCGAGGAGCAGTGCCCGCGCCGCGCGGATCTGGTCGAGGCCGGCCTTCATCGAGTCCTCGCTGACGAATCCGAAAGCCCACTCGTGCGGGTTCTCGATCACGCCGTCAAGGGTGGTGAAAACAGACAGAACTACGCGTCCCACGGTTCGTATCCCTCATGTCGGGTGAGATGTGGCGGCGGACGTGCGCCCGGTCGGCCGCGGAGAATGCGTGCGCCGCCACTCGGTGCCGGGATGGGCGGCCACGTCCGCCGCCGCGGCCCACCCCCGCGACGCCGCCCCCGAGCACCTCCGTGCTCAGGCGCCGACGGGCCGTTGTGCAGAGCCACCGTGGCCCGGCATACGAGCTCACGTCCACACATCGGCGGTGTCCCGGACAGTTCCGGACGATCTCGGACAGTCCTGAGCGTGCATAGGCTGCCGTGGGAGCGCAGGGGATCTACGGGATGGAGTGAGCGTGACCGACACCCGGCCGCAGCCGTGGACCGCCGCCACGCCCGCGGAGTTCGTCGCCCTGATGAGGCGGCTTCGGGCGTGGAGCGGGTGCAGTTACCGGCAGCTCGAACGCCGCGCCGAAGCCGTGGGCGACGTCCTGCCGCGTGCCACTCTGGCCGGCGCGCTCAGTCGCCGGGATCTGCCGCGCGAAGACCTGCTCGCCGCGTTCGTACGGGCATGCGGGGAGGACGACGACACCGTCGCCGAGTGGGTGGACGCCCGCCGACGCCTGGCCGTCGCCCGCGAGACGACCACCCCGTTGCCCGGCGGCACGCCTGGCGCGCCCGGGGGCGGGACACCCGTCGTGACCTCCGCCGGGATGCCAGCGGCGCCGGGACCTGACGTCTCCCGGCCGGCCGAACTCCTGGACGGCGACGCGGGCGGGAGGAGCACCGGCCGGGTCCCGGCCTCGCCTCCAATGGGCGAGACCTCCGGGCGGAATGTCCCGGCCCGGAGACTGGTGGCGGGCACCGCGGCCACGGCCCTGCTCTGCCTGGTCGGAGCCTGGCAGTTCGGCCGATTGTCCAGCGGGGAGGCGGCCTCCCGCCCCTCCTCGTCGATCTCCGCCGCCCCGGCACCGTCCGGTTCGGCCTCCGGGGCGGGCGGACCGGCGGCGGCCGGCAGGTGGGTTCGCGTGCGGCCGGCCGCCGAGCCGTCCCTGTGCCTGACGGCGGGGCGGGCCAGGGACGTCCCGTACGATCCGGAGATCGCGGTCCTACGTCCCTGTGCCACGGCGGTCCCGCCGCGGACCTTCCTCACCCCGGCGGGTGGCGGGCTGGTCCACCTGCAGTGGGATCACCCCGACCCGGCGAAGGGCGTCGGCTGCCTGACGGTGATCCCGGCGGGCCCCACGGCGGGCATGCTGCAGCCCTGGAGCGACTGCACCGGCGCCAGGCCCAACCAGCGATTCCGGCTCGAACCCGTCGGCGATGACGGCTACCGCATCCGCCCGGCGTCGAGCGACCGGTGCCTCGCCGTCGACGGCGACCCCGGAGCGGAGGCCGTCGAACGGCCCTGCGCCGCCGCGCCCGGACAGACCTTCCTCATCGACCCCGAATAGCCGTCGGGCCGGGCTGGTGGGCCGAGGGCCTCGCTCCCGGCGAGACGTGGCGGAGAGATATGATCCGTCCCACTCTTGCGGGATTTGCGAGAAAAGGGCTGATTTGTCGCTTCACCACGCGTCCTGGGCCTCCCTCCTTCGGGCTACGGACGACGGACGCCGATGACGGACGAGACGCTGGCGCGCCTGCAGTTCGCGACCACGGCCGGCTTCCACTGGCTGTTCGTGATGCTCACCCTCGGGCTCGCCCCGCTGATCGCGGTGACGCACACCCGGCACGCCCTCCGCGGTTCGCCGCTCACCGAGCGCATGACCCGGTTCTGGGGCCAGATCTACGTCGTGAACTACGTGCTGGGCATCGTCACCGGCCTGGTCATGGAGTTCCAGTTCGGGCTCGCCTGGAGCGGGCTGTCGGAGTACGCGGGCAACGTCTTCGGCGCTCCGCTCGCGCTCGAGACGATCGTCGCCTTCTTCGCCGAGTCGACCTTCCTCGGCATGTGGATCTTCGGCTGGGGCAGGCTGCCGAAGGCGGTGCACGTCACACTGATCTGGCTGGTCACGCTCACCGCGTACGCCTCGACGTACTGGATCATGGTGGCCAACGGCTTCCTGCAGCACCCGGTGGGACACGAGGTGCGCGACGGCGTGGCCCGGCTCACCGACTTCGGGGCCATGCTCACCAACCCCAACGCGATCAACGCGCTGGTGCACGCCGCGGCCGCCGCCCTGATGACCGGCGGGGTCTTCATGGCGGGGGTAAGCTCCTACCACTTCCTCAAGCGCACGGCCGAGCGCGCGTTCTTCCGGGCCTCGCTGCGCCTCGGCCTGTTCGTGGCGACGCCCGCGGCGTTCGTGGCGCTCTACTACGGATTCGTGCAGATCCCGACGCTCGTGGAGACCCAGCCGATGAAGGCGGCGACCCTGCGGGGTCACGTCGACGACATCGGTTCCCTGCGGGTCGAGGACGTACAGGCCCAACTGGTCCAGCGGTTCGGCGCGGGCGACTACCGGCCGCCCGCCTGGATCGCCACCGCCTTCGACGTCATGCAGGACGTCGGCTACCTGATCCTCCTGCTGATCGTCGTGGCTCTGGTCCTGCTCTACCGGGACTGGTATCTCCGGTTCCGCCCGGCGGCGTACCTGATGCTCGTCGCGGTTCCCCTGCCCTTCGTCGCCGCGCTCGGCGGATGGCTGCTGCGCGAGGTGGGGCGTCAGCCCTGGGCGGTGTACGGCGAGCTCACGACCGCCGCCGCGCGGTCGCACGTCGGCTCGATGCTGACGTCCCTGGTCCTGTTCGGCTCGGTGTTCCTCGCCCTGGCGATCGCCGACTGGGCACTGATCATCCGGTACGCCCGCCGCGGCCCGGCCGACACCGACCTGGGCGGCGCGCCTCGCGACGGGCACGCGGAGCGACCCGCCACGTCGCTCGCCCTGTAGCGCAATTCGTGACTCGCCCTGTAGCCCGACCCGTGACCCGACCTGTGACCCGACCTGTGACTCGGCCTGTGGTTCGACCTGCGGCTCGACCTGCCAAGAGGAGCCCGTGACTCTCCAACTCGTGTGGCCGGCCCTGCTCGGGCTGCTGCTCGCCGGTTACTTCGTCCTGGCCGGCCTGGACTACGGCGTGCAGCTGCTCGCCCCCACGCTCGGCCGCGACGACGGTGAGCGCCGGGCACTGCTCAACGCCTTCGGCCCCTTCTTCCTCGGCAACGAGGTCTGGCTGGTGGCCGCGGCGGGGGTGTTGTTCGGCGCCTTCCCCTTCCTGGAAGGGCGGCTGCTGTCCGGGATGTACTTCCTGTTCGCGGCGATCCTGACCGGGATCGTCGTCGGCAACGCCGCCGTGCAGGTGCGGAGCCGCCACCGGAGCGCCTCGGCGCGCCGTATCTGGGACGGGTTGATCTTCCTGGGCGGGCTGATGCCCGCCGCGGGGTGGGGGCTCGTGACGGGCCGTCTGCTCGCCGGGGTACCGCTCGACGCGGGCAACGCCTTCTCCCTCGGCCCGGCCGACCTGCTCGACCCCTTCGTGCTGCTGTGCGGCGCCACGACCACCGCGGTGTTCCTCGCGCACGGCGCGTCCTTCCTGGCCTGGCGAACCGGCGGCGAGCCGGGCGCCCGGGCGGCGAGGGCCGGCCGGCGTGCCCTGTTCGTGGCGACCGGGGCGGCGGCGGCCGTCCTCGTCGCCGGGTTCCTCTCCTCGGCGCGGCACACCGTCGTGAACTCCCGGCCCGCGCTCGCGGCCGGCGTGGCCCTGGTGGTCGCGCTCCTCGCGGGGGCGGCCCTGCTGCGCGTGGGACGCCCCGGCCGGGCCTTCGCCGCCACCTCGTGCGCGGCCGCCCTGCCCGTCGTCGCCCTCGGCGCGGGCCTGCACCCCTTCGTCCTGGTCTCCTCCGGCGCTCCCGGCACCGGCCTGCGCCTGTCGGAGGCGATGGCGGAGGCGGCCACGCTGCGGATCCTGGTGGGCTCCGCCGTGGTGATGGTGCCGCTGATGCTCCTCGCCCAGGCGTGGAACTGGTGGCTGTTCCGCCACCGGACCGGTCGTACGCCGACATACCTGTAGCCCGCGCCACCCAGTAGCCCGCGCCATCGAGACCGATTCTTGACGTATGCCCGTCACTACGATGGGTACCTCGATGAGGCGGTGGGCGGGGGGCCGCCTGAGGATGGTGGCGCGGTGACGGTCAGTGCCGAGGTGCAGATCACTGATTTGACGATCAACGATCACGCGTGTCTGACCTTCGGCGAGCCCGAAGAGCTGCTCGACCTCACCGCGGCGTACGTACGTGACGGGCTGTCGGGAGGCCTGCGGGTCGTCTGGCTGTGCGAGGAGCCCCAGGGAGCTGCGGCCGAGCTGAGCCGCCGCGGGATCGCCGTGCGGTCTGCCACCGCCGACGGACAGATGGACGTCGTCGCCTCTCAGGAGGGCCTGCTGTCCGGACAGGCCTTCAACGTGGATCACGCGATGGGATGGCTGAGCTCCCAGATGGAGCTGACCTCACGCGAGGGCTACTCCGGCCTTCGGGTGGCCCTCGACATGGGCTGGGCGCTGCGGCCGGTCCACGGTGTGGAGCAGCTGCCCGCCTTCGAGGAGAAGATCGCGACGATCCTTTCGGACAGCAGCGTGTCGGTCCTGTGCCAGTACGACCGGGAACGCTTCGACCCGGTCACCCTCGCCTCGGTCTCCCCGTTTCACACCCGGGCGGTCGCCGCGGCCACCTACTACGACGACCCGTTGCTGCGGATCTGCCGCCAGTACGCGCCACCCGGCATCCGGATGGCGGGACAGATCGACCGGGCGGCCGAGGACGCCCTGGCCATGGCGTTGAGCGAGGCGATCAGGACGGATGGCCCTCTCACGATCAACATGGCCGAGCTGTCCTTCATCGACCTCTCCTGCACCCGGACGATCATCGACGTGGCCCGGAGTTTCGCGCCGGCCCGTACGGTCGTCCTGCGGTGCAACCCCGCCATCGTGCCGCGGTTCGTGCTGCTCGGTGCTCAGGGCATTCCTGGGATCAGCCTGGTGACCGCGCATGAGCGATGACGCGTCCAATCATGCCTCCCGCGTCGCCTCGGGCCCCGGCAGCGGGGATCGGAATGCCGAAACGTCGGTGCTGATCCTCGACCACGCGTTCGACCGCGGGTCGCTCTACCCCCTGCGGGAGACGCTGCAGACACACGTCGTCCACGCCGGGCTCCCACACGGGCGCTCCGTGGACCTGGTGCTCACCGTCCACGAGCTCGCCACCAACGCGGTCTTCCACGGCTCGGGGACCGGGCGGGCGAGGATCCGGCAGTTCGGCGGCGTGCTGCGGTGCGAGCTCGGCGACCCCGGCTCGTCGGGGCACGACACCGCCGCGTGGCCGGTCAGGCACGGGCATGGGCTGTGGCTCGCCCGCTACCTGTCGGACCGGTTCACGATCGCCTCCGGCCCGGACGGCACCCTCGCCACGGCCGACTTCGCCCTCCCCGGGCCCGCGTCGCCGTCCGCCACCCCACGGCTGCGCCGTCTCGAGTCGCACACCGTTCTGGAGCTGGACGGCGCCCTCGACGAGCAGGCGGCCCCCAAGATCAAGGCGGCGATCGGCGAGATCGTCTCCGGCACACCGGCGCCGAGGCTGGTGATCGACCTTTCCGCGATGACCTACTGGGACAGCACCGGCATCACCGCTCTGATCACGGCGCATCAGCGCGTGTCGGAGACGGAGGCCGGGATGCTGGTCCTGACCGGTCTCGCGGCCGACTTCGCCGAGCGCCTCGACGCACTCAGTCCTGTTCCGTTCACGACCCGGGATACACCGGCCAAGGCGACCCAAATGTTTCCGCCCTCCTGAAGCACCCGCATGTGCTGAAATATGCCGGTGAATCGGGCGAGGCAGTTGATGGGCGAGATGCTTATCTATTGCTACGTGCTCGTTCTGCTCACCGGCGGCTACCTCGCGTTCTCCTATGTGCCGAGCGGTGAGACCGTCCCCTACACCGGCGCCTACGAGCCGCTGCGGGGCGTCCCGATGTCCGCCGCCTACCATTCGATCCTCAACATCAGCTTCGACGACCACGGCGGGCTGATCGCACGGCAACTGCACCACCGCTTACAGATACTGCTCGCCCTGGGGACCGTCGTCTGGGCCCTGCTCGGCCGGTACCGGTACGCGCTCCCGGTGCTGGGCCTGGCCGCGCTCGGCGCACTCGCCGGCTACGGGTCCGCCGACGACCTCCTGTCCGGAACCTTCCTGACCAGGGTGCCGATCCCCGTGTGGTACGGCCTGCACCTCGTGGTGGCGCTCGCCATAGGCGCCGTGCTGGTGGTCTCCTCGCGCCGGGAGGCCGCCAGGCAGCCCAGGACGGCCGGCTTCGTGGCGTTGAGCCTCGGCCTCACCGCCGTGCTGCTCCTATGGAAGTGAAACGGAGAGCCGTCACGAGTGCCCGCTTCCGACATGGCCGTGGTCGTGGCCGTGGCCGTGCGCGACGTGCTCGTCGGGCCGGGTGCCGGACAGGTGACGGGCGGAGTTCACCAGCCCGACGTGGCTGAACGCCTGCGGCGTGTTGCCGAGCTGCCGGCCGGTGGCGGGGTCGCACTCCTCGCTCAGCAGGCCGAGGTCGTTGCGGAGGCTCAGCAGCCGTTCGAACAACTCGTAGGCCTCCCGGTGCCGGCCGATGCCGTACAGGGCGTCGGCGAGCCAGAACGTGCAGGTGATGAACGCACCCTCGGTGCCCGGAAGGCCGTCCACGTTGCCGTCGGCCCGCGGCCGGTAGCGCAGCACGAATCCCTCGGAGCACAGCTCGCGCCGCACCGCCTCGACGGTGCCCGCCACCCGCGGATCGTCCCAGGGCAGGAACCCCACCCGGGGGATCAGCAGCAGGGCGGCGTCCAGCCCCTTGGAGCCGTAGAACTGGGTGAACGTGCCCCGCTCGGGGTCATAGCCGCGGTCGCAGACCTCGGCGTGGATCCTGTCGCGGGTCGCGCGCCACCGGTCCACGGGCCCGTCCAGGCCGAAGCGTTCGACGGCCTGCACGGCCCGGTCCAGGCCCGCCCACGCCATGACCTTGGAGTGCACGAAGTGGCGGCGGTCGCCGCGCACCTCCCACAGCCCGTTGTCCGGGTCGTCCCAGTGGCCCTCCAGGAAGTCCAGCAGCGCCCGTTGCAGATCCCAGGCCGGCTCCTCGGCGTGAATGCCGGCCGTCCTGGCCAGATGCAGCCCGTCGAGGACCTCGCCCCACACGTCGAGCTGGAACTGCCCGGACGCCGCGTTGCCCACCCGGACCGGAGCCGAGCCCTCGTAGCCGGCCAGCCAGCCGAGTGAGTACTCCGGCAGACGGCGGGTGCCGTCGATCCCGTACATGATCTGCAGGTCGGCCGGATCTCCGGCGGCGGCCCGCAGCAGCCACTCCCGCCAGGCCTTCGCCTCGGCGACGAAGCCGGTGCCCAGCAGCGCCTGCAGCGTGAACGTCGCGTCGCGCAGCCAGCAGAACCGGTAGTCCCAGTTGCGCGGGCCGCCCGGCTGTTCCGGCAGCGAGGAGGTGACCGCGGCGACGATGCCGCCGGTCGGCGCGTAGGTCAGCGCCTTCAGCACGACCAGCGACCGGCGTACGGCCTCCTCCCACCGGCCCTGGTATCGGAAGCCGCGCATCCACGACGTCCAGTACGCCTCGGTGTCGGCGAGGGCCTTGTCCGCGTCCACCGGGCGCGGCCTGCGCTCGTGCGAGGGCCGGTAGGTCAGCACGAACGGCACGCGCTGCCCGGCGGTCACCTCGAACTCGGCGTAGGTGGTCATGTCCTCGCCGCGGAGCGGCACCGGTGTCGCCAGCCAGGCGGCGTCGGGACCGGCGACCGCCGCGAGCCGCCCGTCCTGCTGCCGCACCCAGGGCACGACGTGCCCGTAGTCGAACCGCAGCCGCAGCGCCATCCGCATCGGCACCCGCCCGTTGGCGCCTTCCACGACCCGCACCACGTCGGCCGCCTCGCCGCGTGGCGGCATCGCGTCGATCACGCGTACGGACCCCTCGGGGGTCTCCCACTCCGTCTCCAGGACGAGGGAGTCGCCGCGGTAGCGGCGGCGCGTGCAGAGCCCGCCGGCGGCGGGGGCGAGGCGCCAGAATCCCGCCCGGTCGTCGCCGAGCAGGGCGGCGAAACACGCGGGCGCGTCGAATCGGGGCAGGCACAGCCAGTCGATCGACCCGTCTCGCCCCACCAGCGCGGCCGTGTGCAGATCACCGAGCAGCCCGTAGTCCTCGATCCGCAGTGTCACCACGCTCCCCCTTCGGGGGTCGATCTCGCGAACAAGGCCGCGCTACCCGCGCAAAGAGAACGTATGCACTGTGCAAAGAAGTGTCGACAGCCGAACGCGCCGGCCTACCCACCTTTTTGTGGGTACTTGTCCGCACTGCCGGGGCGGCGTGAAGCTTGGTTCCGGGCGGCCGGAGGGCCGGCCCGGCTTCAGGCGGAACGGAGGTGCCGGCGGTGTGTCAGGAGACCGACCCAGTCTCCGCCGGCCTCTCCGGGGCCGGCATCTCCAGGGCCAGCCTCTCCAAGCGGCGGTGTCCCCAGTCGGACAGCGGCGCCAGCGCCTCGGACAGCTCACGGCCGAACTCGGTCAGTGAGTACACGGTCTTCAGCGGGCGGCCTTCGTGCACCTCACGGTGCACGAGCCCGTCGGCCTCCATCTCCCGGAGCGTCTGAGTCAGCACCTTCTCGGTGAGCCCCGGCAGCCGCCGGACCAGCTCGCCGGGGCGACGCGGCGCGGATTCCAGGAGCCAGAGCAGGATCGTCTTCCATTTGCCGTCGATCACCGCGATCGCGGCGGTCACCCCGCAGACGTTCGGGTCTTGGGCACGGCTACGCGTCATCGTCCATCCCGCTCAGCTGTCACGCACACAGGAGTTGAGACTTGATCCAGCACACCGACCAGTCTGCCGTCACCGTGCTCGGCCTGGGCCCGATGGGCCGGGCCCTGGCCGGCGCCTTCCTGGACGCCGGCGTCCGGACCACGGTCTGGAACCGGACACCGGGCAGAGATCGCGGGTTGGCCGAGCGGGGCGCGGTGGCCGCCCCCACGCCGGAGGCGGCGGTCGCGGCGAGCGGGCTGACCGTGATCTGCGTGGTGAACTACGACGCCGCGGACGCCGTCCTCCGGCGCGACGCGGTCACCGGCGCGCTGGGGGGACGCACGCTCGTGAATCTGACCGCCGACACCCCCGACCGTGCCAGGAGCACCGGGGCCTGGGCGGCCGAGCACGGCATCGGCTACCTCGACGGCGCGATCATGACGCCGACCACGACCATCGGCACCCCGGCCGCGGTGTTCCTCCACAGCGGCCCGGAGGAGCTCTACCGGCGGCACCGCCCGGTGCTGGACGCCCTCGGCGGCACGCACACCCATCTCAGCGAGGAGATCGGCCGCGCGGCGGCGTACGACATCGCGCTGCTCGACGTCTTCTGGACCGCGATGGCGGGCTACGCGCACGCGCTGGCGGTGGCGCGGGCCGAGGGGGTGACCGCCCGCGAGCTGGCGCCGTTCGCCAAGGGCATCGGCGCGATCCTGCCGCCCCTCTTCGAGCAGGCGGCGCGGGACGTGGACAGCGGCGCGTTCCCCGGGGAAGGCAACCCGATCACCTCGGCGGTCTCTTCCATGGCCCACATCGTCCACGTGTCCGAGGCGCACGGCATCGACGCGAGCGTGATGCGCGCGGCCGAGGGCTGGGCACGCCGGGTGATCGACAAGGGCCACGGCGCCGACGGGTTCATCCGGATCACCGAGATCCTCAATCCCCGATTCCTCGTCTAGCGCGCCGCCCACGGCGATCACCAGGCGGTGTGGGGAGCGGAACCGCTCTCGCGCCGCCACCGGCGATCGACGGGCGCTTGGGGGGCGGAACCGCAGGAGTGAGGACGGGGGCGTCTTCCGGCGCGGTGGCCGATCCGGCCAGGCCTCGTGGTCAGGAATCACCGGCGAGGACGCGCTGAGGGCACCCGGCGAGCTGAGAGCGCCCGGCGAGCTGAGGGCACCCGGCGAGCTGAGAGCGCCCGGCGAGCCGGGCGCCCTCGGCGAACGTCGTGGCCTCAGTCGGTGCCGAGCTCCATCGCGGCCTGGTCGAGCAGCTCCTCCTCCGTGGGAGCCTCGCCGCGAGAGGCGATCGCCTCGGCCCCGCCCTCGGCCATCGCGCCGATCAGGCCGGTCGAGGCCGCCTGCGCCGCGCCGATCAAGGCCGGCTGCTGGGTGCCGACCATGCCGAGCCTGGCGTACTGCTCCAGCTTGGCGCGAGAGTCGGCGATGTCGAGGTTGCGCATCGTGAGCTGCCCGATGCGGTCGACCGGGCCGAAGGCCGAGTCCTCGGTGCGCTCCATCGAGAGCTTGTCCGGGTGGTAGCTGAACGCCGGTCCGGACGTGTTCAGCACGGAGTAGTCCTCACCGCGCCGCAACCGCAGGGTCACCTCACCGGTCACCGCCATGCCGACCCAGCGCTGCAACGACTCGCGCAGCATCAGCGCCTGGGGGTCCAGCCAGCGGCCCTCGTAGAGCAGCCTGCCCAGCCGCCGCCCCTCGTTGTGGTAGGCCGCGAGGGTGTCCTCGTTGTGGATCGCGTTGACCAGCCGCTCGTAGGCCGCGTGCAGCAGCGCCATGCCCGGCGCCTCGTAGATGCCGCGGCTCTTGGCCTCGATGATCCGGTTCTCGATCTGGTCGGACATGCCCAGGCCGTGCCGCCCGCCGATGGCGTTGGCCTCCAGCACCAGATCGACGGCGGAGGGGAACTCCTTGCCGTTGATCGTCACCGGACGCCCCTGCTCGAAGCCGATCGTGACGTCCTCGGTGGCGATCTCGACGGCGGGGTCCCAGAAGCGCACGCCCATGATGGGATCGACGATCTCGATGCCCGTGTCGAGGTGCTCGAGGGACTTGGCCTCGTGCGTCGCGCCCCAGATGTTCGCGTCGGTGGAGTAGGCCTTCTCCACACTGTCCCGGTAGGGCAGCCCGTGGGCGAGCAGCCACTCGGACATCTCCTTGCGCCCGCCGAGCTCGTTGACGAAGTCGGCGTCCAGCCACGGCTTGTAGATGCGCAGCGAGGGGTTGGCGAGCAGACCGTAACGGTAGAACCGCTCGATGTCGTTGCCCTTGAAGGTGGAGCCGTCGCCCCAGATCTGCACGCCGTCCTCGAGCATCGCGCGCACCAGCAGCGTGCCGGTGACGGCCCGCCCGAGCGGGGTGGTGTTGAAGTATGTGCGGCCGCCGGACCTGATGTGGAACGCCCCGCAGGCCAGGGCCGCGAGCCCTTCCTCGACCAGGGCGGCCCGGCAGTCGACCAGCCGGGCGATCTCCGCGCCGTACGCGGTGGCACGCCCGGGCACCGAGACGATGTCGGGTTCGTCGTACTGGCCGACGTCTGCGGTGTAGGTGCACGGCACTGCACCCTTCTCCCGCATCCACGCGACCGCTACCGAAGTGTCGAGGCCACCGGAGAAGGCGATCCCGACACGCTCGCCGACAGGCAGAGAAGTGAGCACCTTGGACACGACTAGAATATATACACGGGAATGCATGATCATGCAATCCGGTGCGTACGCAATCTCGCCGGCGGCCGAATCCGGGGGGACGAGTGCCGGGGGTTCAGGGTGCCGGGTGCGGGGGCGCGGGGGTGCCTGGATGCCAGGCGGATGCGAGTGCGGGGCGCGAGTGCGAGGCGGGAGCGCCGATCACCTGGCGACCCCGTAGACCTCCTCACTCACGAGTCTGGCCGCGCCGATCACGCCGGCCTGCGGGCCGAGTTCGCTCATCATGATCGGCAGATTCCTGGTGGCGAGCGGCAGCGAGCGCCGGTAGATCGCCCCGCGGATCTCGGCGAGCAGGACGTGGCCCAGCAGCGTGAGCCCGCCGCCCAGCACGATGAGGCTCGGGTTGAAGAACGACACCAGGCCCGCCAGCACCTCGCCCACCCGCCGTCCGCCGTCGCGCACCATCTGGACGGACGCCGCGTCCCCGGCGCCGACCGCCTCGCCCACATCCGCGGCGGTCAGCGTCCCGGTGCGTTCGAGCAGTTCCCGCAGCAGGGGCGAGCGCCCCGACCGGGCCACGGCGAGGGCGTCGCGAGCGAGCGCCTCGCCGCCGAAGGACGCCTCCAGGCAGCCCGTGTTGCCGCACACGCAGACGGCGTCCGAATCGGCGACCGGGATGTGCCCGATATCCCCCGCACAGCCGTCCATGCCGCGATAGAGCCCGCCCTTGGCCACGATTCCGCAGCCGATACCCGTGCCGACCTTGACGAACAGGAAGTTCTCCACGGTACCCGCCGCACCGGCGTGTTGTTCACCCAGCGCCATTACATTGACATCGTTGTCCAATAAAACCGGACAATCGAAGCGTCGGCCGAGCAGATCGCGGGCCGGATAACCGTCCCAACCCGGCATGATCGGTGGCGACACCGGGATACCCCGGGAGAAGTCCACGGGGCCGGGCACACCCACGCCGACTCCCAGCGGCCTGTCCACTCCCAATTTCACGAGCAGCCGGCGGCTCTGTTCCGCGGCGAGTTCGAGCACCGGCTCAGGTCCCCGGCGTACGTCGCATTCGGTGCGTTCGAACGCGAGAACTCGCAGCCGGCCATCGGTGACCGCGGTGGAGACGGAGGTCGCGCCGATGGCGATGCCGACGAACCGAACGTGACCGGCGAGATCGATGACGGTCGAGCGGCGGCCCCCGCGAGACGCGGCCGGTCCGATTTCCTCGACGAGATGAAGCGCCGTGAGCCGGCCGAGTTCGGTCCCGATCGTCGTTCGTGACACTTCGAAGTGTTCCGACAGCTGAATGCGAGATTGCGGACCGGCGTCCCGCAATCGCGTAAGGATTTTGGCCTGGAGCCGTGTTTCGGCTCGCCCTGGCACCGAAGTCTCCACAGGCCAAGTTTCTCATCGGGTGACGCCTCATTCATCATCCGTTCGAAACTCCCGGTCCGGCCGGAAATCCGGCGCACTCCCGCGTCGGAGAAGGATTGGGAAGAAGTGCAGCCTGATCCCGGGCGGCGTACGGCGAGGAAAACGCGCATTCGCGCATGTCGGCGGAACTCGGCCGGCGCGCGGGAGACACCGGGCGCCTTTCGCCAGGCGCGCGGCCGAAGTCAGCCGTCGGCCGGCTCGGAGAGTGACCGCCGTTTCCGCCAGGTGTCCGGCCGTCCGGCGTGGCCCCGCCCGCGCTCCCGCACCTCGGGGAGCACCGCCAGGGTGACCCGGAGCGCGCCGAGCAGGCGGGGAGCCGGTGCCGTGACGGGGGCGCCGTCGCCGCCGGGCTCGCCGCGTTCGCGCGGGCTCACGACGGGACCTTCCGGTTGACGTAGGCGACCCGCCAGCCGTCCCGCGTGGCGAGCAACTCGGTGACCGACAGCGGCGCGAGATCGAAGAGGGCGGCGCCCGGCGGATCGAGCCCCAGCGCATGACCGATCGCCGCCCGGATCGTGCCCGCGTCGCACACGGCGACGACCCCCGGCTCCGCGCGCATCAGGTCGAGCCAGCCGGCGACCCGCGCGGCGTGCGCGCTCAGGCTCTCGCCGCCGTGCGGAACCACGTGGGGGTCGGTCAGCCAGCTCACCAAGGCGTCCGGCTCCTCCCGCGCGACCTGCTCGTACGGCAGACCGCGCCACCGGCCGACGTCCGCCTCGGCGAGCGCCGGCGCCACCCGCGCCCGCAGGCCGATGGCGGCGGCGGTCTGGCGCGCGGCGACGGCGGGACCGGCCCACCCGGCCGAGCCCGCCGTCAGCGGAGCCAGGGCGGCGGCCCTGGCCAGGCTCGCCGGGTCGGCGTCGCGATCGGTCAGGGGAAACCGGGCGGCCCGCATCTCCGGCGTGGTGGCGTGCCGGACGAGCAGCACCGTGCCCGGCTCAGCTCTGCGTGGCGGCGGTGGCCGGGACGGCCCGCGCGCGTCCCGCCGCCCGGTCGCTCACCCACCCGAACAGCACCCCGAAGGCCGTCCAGAAGACCAGCTGAGTCCCCAGCGACGCGAGCCTGAACTGCCACAGCAAGGTGGCGGGGAAGCCCTCGGGCACCTCGTCGACGGTGGGCAGCAGAATCCAGGCGGCTACCACCGGGACCAGGAACGCCAGCGCCGCCGCGGTCCACCGCGCCCAGGGCCCCGCGGTGACTCTGCGCGCGGTCGCCACCGCGATCACCGCCGCGGCGAGCCCGACGAGGACCATCACCAGGTAGAGCACGGTGCGGCTGTTGATTGTCTCCGGGTCTCCGACGGCCGGCGGGTTCGCCGGATATTTCACGAACGGCACCAGAATCATCGCCACGAACGCCGTCCCGGCGGCGGCGAGCGCCAGCCCGCCCTCCGACCGAGGGCCGATCCGCCCGCGCAGCGCGGCGTACGCGAGGGCGAAGATCCCTCCCACCGCGAGCCCGTACAGGCCGGTGGCGAGGAACAATCCGGCCTTCTGCACCGGTCTACCGACCAGTTCCTCCTCGCCGTGGTCGTGACCGTGACCGTGCGCGGCGTGGGCCTCCTCCAGCGCGATCGCGCTCTCGACCCGCGGCTCGCCGACGACGAAGGCGAAGCCGCCCGCGATGAATCCGGCCAGCAGGCCCAGAAGCAGGCCCCTGACCACCAGGGTGCGTACCACGCCCGCGCCTAGTGGCAGGGCACGCCGAGCAGATGACGCCCGTCGTGCATGAGCTCGTGCAGATAGGCACCGGTCTGCGAGATCGCCCCGTTGTCCATCAGGACCAGGTAGGCGATCAGCAGCAACACCGGCACGGTCAGCAGCCAGAGCCTCAGCCGAGGGATCGGGATGACAGAAGAAGTGGACATTCCACTCATACAGGCCTCCTCAGGGATGACGCGTCCCACCATGCGAGGTCACGAAGGCCCAAGCGACCTGGCTCCCGGGATGTGCGTCCCGGATACAGTGGCGCGTCCGCACCGGCATCTCACCGGATTTCCCTTGGACGATCGTGAAATCTACCGGAACGTATCCCTTCCTCCCGTTCGCGTCAACCCTCCACGGAGGTGCCTACCGGTCAGACCGCAGGACCCGGCCTCACCGGGCGTCGGGATCGCCGTCCCGGACGGTGGCGAGGTCGGCGAGCCCGGAGATGGTCAGGACGGGGCTCAGCAGGGGGTTGGCGATGAGGGTGATGCGGTCGGCGTGGGCGAACAGGACGCTCAGGCCCGCGCTGTCGAGGTATTCGACGAGGGTCAGGTCGAGGACGACGGGGCCCGGCGTGCGGTCGAGGGCGGCGGCGAGGGTGTCGGTGTTGCTCATGTCGATCTCACCGGCGACGGTCAGCAGGGCGGCGCCGTCAGGGCCATGGCCGGGGGTGAGGGTGAGCGGCGTGGTCATCAGGCGATCCTCATCTGCATGTCGACGGTGGTGCCGGACGGGCCAGGGGTGATGGTGACCTGCTGCATCATGGCGCGCATGAGGGCGACGCCGCGGCCGCGGTGGCTGTTCACCTCGGGTTGCGGGGACTTCCAGCGGCCGGTGTCGGCGACGGTGAGGCGCAGGTTGTCGACGGACGCCTCGGCCCGGATGCGGACGACGTCGCCCGGAGCGTGGCGATGGCCGTGCTCGATGGCGTTGGCGCACGCCTCACCGGCGGCGACCAGGACGTTCTGCACGATCTGGGCAGGCAGGTCGCACTGGCCGAGCCAGCTCCGCAACGCCTTGCGGACGGGCGCGAGCTGCGACGACTCGGCGGGGAACGTCATCTCCAGCGGGGCCGGGTGCCGGTAGAGCAGCAGAGCGACGTCGTCGTCGTAGCCGTCGGCGGGCGCCAGGCGGATCATCACCTGCGTGGCGAGGTCGTCGACCGCGACGTTCCTGCCGTCCTGTACGGCTCGGCTGGCCTGGTCGATGCCCGAATACAGCGAGCTGCGACGCCGTTCGACCAGGCCGTCCGTGTAGAGCATGAGCGTGGCACGCGCGGGGATGACCGCCTCGCCCTCCGGGCGCGTCGCGCCCGGGCGGACGGCGAGGGGGACGGAACGTCCGCCGTCGAGCAGGCCGGTGCTGCCGTCGGGGTGGGCGAGGATGCCGGGGGGATGTCCGGCGCTGGAGTACGACAGGTGCCCGGTCTCCGGGTCGAGGACGCCGCAGAAGACCGTGGTGCACCGGGCTCCGGGGACACCGGCGGCGAACTGGTCGAGGGCCATGAGCACGCGGGCCGGGCTGTCGTCCTGCAGGAGCAGCGCGCGGCAGGCGCTGCGCAGCTGTCCCATGACGGCCGCGGCCTCCACCCCGCGACCGACGCAGTCGCCGACGACGATGCCGATGCGTCCGCCGGGCAGGGCGATGGTGTCGTACCAGTCGCCGCCGACCTCCAGTGGCCGGGTGGCGGGCTCGTAGCGCACGGCGAACCCGTCGGGCAGCTGGGCGGGGCCGAGGATGGCGCGCTGCAGCGCGATCGCGGTCTCGCGTTGCTGGTCGATCTGGTGGGCGCGGACCAGTCCCTGGGCGAGCCGCCCGGCCAGCAGCGACAGCAGCAGCTGGTCCTCGGAGGTGAACGACCGGTCGCCCAGATCGACCCACAGCGCCATCGGGCCGTCGGGGTGCTCCAGGAGGATGCCGACCCCGTCGCGCTCGGCGATCGGGGTGAGCAGCGGCCGCTGCGGCATGCCGGCGAGCGTCCGGCGGCGTTCGGCGGGCAGCCCCCGCCAGTCCACCGAGGGGTCCGTCGCGATCAGGGCCGGCTCTTCGTCGCCCTGCCTGAAGACGGCGGCCAGCACTGACTTGGCGCGCCACAGGTTCCGCAGTTCCTCCAGCGCGCCGGTCAGCGCGTCGGACAGGCTCCCCGCCTGGGACAGGCCCGTGCTCAGGGATGCGAGGGCGCTCTCGCGCTGGATGGCGTAGTGCTCGGCCGTGACGTCGCGAAGGGTGCCGACGACGACCCGGCGGCCGGTGTCGGGGTCCTGTGCCTGGTTGAAGGTGACGCTGATCCACATCCGGTGCCCGTCGCTGTGGGTGACGGGGATGGTGTAGCTGCCCTGCCCCGGGCCGAGGAGGCCGCTGAACGCGTCGGCGACCTGCTTGTGGGCCTCGGGGTCGCCGGCGGCGTCGGGCCACCAGGGGTGGATCGGCGTGTAGGGCAGGTTCTCGGGGCCGTAGCCGAGGATGTCGGTGAACGCTTTGTTGATCTCGACGACGGCGCCGTCCTCGTCGCAGACGAAGAACCCCTCCTGCAGCGAGTTCACCAGTGCCGTACGCCAGCGCGCCTGGTGCTGGCGCAGCCGCGCCATGTCCATGGTGGCCCGCAGCCGCGCGAGCAGCTCCGCGGCGGCGAAGGGCTTGACCAGGTAGTCGTCGGCCCCGGCCTGCAGCCCCTCGATGGACGCCTCCTGGCCCGCCCGCGCCGACAGGAGCACGACGGGCACGGTCGCGGTGCGTGGATCGGCCCGCAGCGCCGCGACCAGGGACAGGCCGTCCAGGCGGGGCATCATCACGTCGCTGACCACCAGGTCGGGGGCGTCCGCGCGGATGGCGTCCAGGGCCTCCATTCCGTCGCCCGCGGTGCTGACCTGGTAGCCGACGCCCTTGAGGAGACGGACGAGATACCCGCGCATGTCGGCGTTGTCGTCGGCGACCAGCACACGCGCCGGGGTCGCGGAGTCCCCCGAGCGGGCCGCGAGGCCCTCGTGGGACACCATCTCCATGGCGGTCCCGGCGGACTCGCCCCGGTCGTCCGCGGGCAGCCAGCGCAACGCCTCTTCGACGTAGGGATCGGCGACGGTGCCGCCGGCGCCGGTGCCGGCCGTCGTGATGGCGTCCTCGGGCAGATGCGCGGCGCCGTACGGCAGGCGGATGGTGAATCGGGTGCCCTCGCCCTCGGTGCTGTCCGCGGTGATCGTGCCGCCGTGCAGGCCGACCAGCTCCTGCACGAGTGCCAGTCCGATGCCGCTGCCCTCGTTCGACCGCGAGCGGGCGTTCTCGATGCGGTGGAACCGCTCGAACAGCCGGGGCAGCTCCGTCGCGGGGATGCCGATGCCCGTGTCGGTGATGGTCACCACCGCGTGGCCGGCCTCCCCGCGCACCTCGACGCCGATCGAGCCCTCGAAGGTGAACTTCAACGCGTTGCTGAGCAGGTTGAGCACCACCTTCTCCCACATGCCGCGGTCGATGTAGACCGGCTCGTCCAGGGGAGAGCACTCGACCCGGAACTCCAGCCCCGCCTTGTCGATCGCGGAGCGGAAGAGGCTCGCCAGCTCGGCGGTGACCATGGCCAGGTCGACCGGTTCGTAGCTGGCCTGCATCCGGCCGGCTTCGATGCGGGAGAAGTCCAGCAGGGTGTTCACCAGCTTGCCCAGCCGCAACCCGTTGCGGCGGATGACCTCCAGCTCCTCGCGCACGTGCGCGTCGGCTTCCTGGAGACGGCCGCGCAGCTCCTCCACCGGCCCCATGATCAGGGTCAGCGGAGTGCGGAACTCGTGGCTGATGTTGGAGAAGAAGACCGTCTTCGCGCGGTCGAGCTCGGCCAGTTCCTCCGCCCGCCGCTGCTGGGCCTGGTAGCTGCGCGCGCTCGCGACGCCCGCCGCTACGTGCCCGGCGGCCAGCTCGATGAACCCGCGGTACGCGTCGTCCAGGCGGCGGTAGCGGTTGAGCGCGGTCACGAGGAACCCGTACGGCGCACTGCCCTGCTGGAGCAGCGGCACCACCAGCGCCTGTACGGGCGGCTCCGACCAGTCTCCGGACGGGAGACCGGCGTACGCGGCGCCGTCGAGCGGGACGAGCACCGGCTCTCCCCGGGCCAGCACCGTCGAGGGCCAGATCGCGTCCGGATCGCCGGCCGGCAGTGTGAGGGGGGCGACCGGATGCCCGGCGGCGATCCCGGTCACCCCCGCCAGCCGCACGCCGCCGCCCTCCTGGTACAGGTAGGTCAGGGTGAACGGGAGGTCGTGAAGGTTGCGGCCGAGCTGCCGGCAGGCGAAGGCCAGCATCTCCTGCTCGGTGCGGACCACGCTGGGATCCGAGCCGAGGTCCCGCAGGGTCGCCATGCGCCGCTCGCCGATGACCCGCTCGGTCTCCTCGCTGACGACGCACAACATCCCGACCACCGCGCCGGAGTCGTCCCGCAGGGGACTGTAGGAGAACGTGTGGTAGGTCTCCTCCGGGTAGCCGGCCCGCTCCAGGAACAGCAGCAGCGCCTCGTCCCAGGTCGCGTTCCCCGTGGCCAGCACGGCCTCGATCCGGGGGCCGATGTCGCCCCAGATCTCCGCCCACACCTCGCTGGCGGGCCGGCCCAGCGCCCACGGGTATTTCCGGCCCAGGGTGTCGCGGCGGTAGGCGGCGTTGCAGAAGAACGTCAGGTCCGGCCCCCACGCCATCCACATGGAGAACCGGGACGACAGCAGGATGCTCACCGCCGTCTGCAGGCTCTGCGGCCACTCCTCCGGCGGTCCCAGGGGCGTCGCGGCCCAGTCCACCAAAGCCAGGTCCCGGCCGATCTCGTCGTCGGCGGCGAACACCCCGGCGCCTGCCACTGTCCGCGGCTGCTGCTCAGCGTCCTCGCAGCGCGTCACTCGACACCCCTCCGTTCACGCCGAGCCCAGCTCACCCGCGCCGGACTCCCGTACCGTGCCGTTGCCACGCGGCGGGCCCCGCTGATGTCCGGGGGAAGTCGGTGACACGTGCGCAGCAGGATACCCCCCCGCCGAAGGAACAGGGATGAACCACCATAGAAGGCACATCGGGGATTGCCTCCTGTACCGACGTGCAGACTTACCGCCGGCGTGGGCGGGCGGGGCCGCCTGCGGCTGCCGCAAGCAGGAGACAGTGGCCGTTACTCTACAGTCGCAGCCGTGACCGTCGCGCGTTCTCTCCTGTTGTTCGTCGTCGCCGCGCTCGCCGAGATCGGCGGTGCCTGGCTCGTCTGGCAGGGAGTGAGACAGGAGCGCGGGCTGCTGTGGGTCGGGGCGGGGTTCGTCGCCCTGGGCCTTTACGGGTTGGTGGCGACCTTCCAGCCGGACGCCAACTTCGGCCGGATCCTCGCCGCCTACGGCGGCGTGTTCGTCGCGGGCTCGCTGATCTGGGGCATGGTTGTGGACGGCTTCCGCCCCGACCGCTGGGATCTGATCGGGGCGGCCGTCTGCCTGCTGGGTGTCCTGGTCATCATGTACGCGCCGCGCGGCTAGATCGCGTCCCGGGCGGTCGTGCCGAGGCCTCCGCCGGTCGGTGCGCAGGTGATGATGACGGGCTTCGGCACGGCCGTTCCTCTAGGCGGTGGGAGTGGCGTCCGCGTGGTCGCGCCCGGCGGGGGTCCCTTCCACCCACGACCGGTAGGCGTCGAGGACGAGGCCGTGGAAGTGATGCACGCCGTGCTCGGACAGCCCCGAGCCGGACGGGTCGTAGACGATGCGGCCCTGGTCGAAGGCCGGGGTGTTCATGCCGCGCTGGACGCTCTCCACGATGGTGATGTCCTGCTGCTGCAGCACCTCGTCGATGTACCGCACCGCCTCCACCTCGGCGCCCATGAGCTCGGGCGTCTCGAAGTAGAAGTCCCAGGTCTCCAGGGTCCGGTCGGGACCGGCCGGAATCACCTGCAGGACCATGAAGTTGCCCCGGCCGGGGTAGCGCAGCAGACAGGTGTTGGGCCACAGCCACCAGACCGCGTGCTCCGTGACCGACGCGCCCGCGACGTCGTACGCGGCGTTCTCCTGCTTGCCGGCCTCGGCGAAGTGGCTCGACCAGATGCCGTGCGTCTTCACCTCGTAGGTGTCCATGTCGACGAGGTCGACGAACTCCTTGTGGGCGACGTGGCAGTGGTAGCACTCCAGGAAGTTGTCGATGACGTTCTTCCAGTTGGACGCGATGTCGTAGGTCAACCGCTTCGCGAGGGTCAGCTCGGCCACGTCGGGGGCCCACCTGGCGATCTCGGCCGCCAGGTCCCCGGCCTGCTCGGCCAGGGGAGCGGCGCCCGGGTCCAGGTTCACGTAGACGAAGCCGCCGAACTCCTCCACCAGCACCTGGTCGAGACAGATCTCGCTCTTGTCGAAGGTCGGCATCCTGTCGGCGCGGCGGGCCGCCTTCAGCCGACCGTCCAGGTCGTAGGTCCAGGCGTGATACGGACAGACGATGTTGCGCGTGGTGCCGGAGCCGGTGAGCAGCTCGTGGGCGCGGTGCTTGCAGACGTTGTAGAACGCGCGCAGCGCTCCGTCACGATCGCGCACGATCGCGATCGGCATGCCGGCCACCGTGGCCGACACGTAGCTGCCGGGTGACCGGAGCTTCTCCACGTGGCAGACCCACTGCCACGTGCGGGCGAAGATCGCGCGAACGTCGGCCTCGAGCCACCGCGGGTCCGTGTACGCCTCCGACCGCAGCGACATCGATCGTTCGGGGTCCTGGTGGAAACCGGCGCCGACGCGGTGTACGTCGGCCATCGTGACTGGCGCCATGATCGGAGCATACGATCGCCTGAACGATCGTTCAATATGTTCCTGAACGATCGTTCAGATTCGCCGGCGGGCGGGCGGTCAGCCGGCGAGCGCGATCTCCTCACAGCGGCGGACGCTCCTGTCGATCGAGTCGCGGTCGAGCCCAAGCAGGGCCGTGAGCCACAGGCCGTTCTGGATGACGTCGATGTCGGCGGCCCGCTCGCCGCACTCGTCGGGTGACAGCCCGGGGCGGGCCGCCTGTATGAGGGCGGCCAGCCCGGCACGGTAGCGGCTCTGGGCCGCCGTGTTGATGCGCTCGAAGTCCTCATGGGCCTGGGCGAGCGCCCAGAGCTGCAGTCGCAGAGACAGGTATTCCGTCGTCAGGAACTCCGGGTCGGCCACCCGCTTCAGCGCGGCCCGCAGCCGCTCCTCCGGCTCCAGAGTGAGGTCCGGCTCGACCAGCGCGATGTCCTGCTCCTCGATGCGGTGCAGGGTGGCACGGATCAGGCTCGTCTTGTCCTCGTAGTGGTAGTTCACCAGCCCCAGCGAGACCCCTGCCTCGCGTGCGACGGCACGCATGCTGACGCCGGATATGCCCTGCAGGGACAGCAGCCGGAGCGCCGCCTCGAGGATCCGCGCCTGCCGGTCGACTTTCTCCTCGGCGTCCACCGCGCGCACCGGCCTCGGGCTCACGTCCACAACCTTAGTAGCGGCAGGAAGGTCCCACCGACGAAAGGCGGAGATCGGCCAGGGTGCCCCTGTCCGCGGGGTCAGCCGAGCTTGAGCAGCAGTTCGGTGAGCTCGGCCGGCATGGTGATCATGCAGTCGTGGCCCGTCTCCAGTTCCCACACCTGCGCCGGGCTGCCGTTGGGCTGTGTCGCCGGGACGGGCCGCCGCTCGATGCCCTCCGGTACGCCGGCGACGCAGTGGATGTGCGTCCGCGCGATCGCGCGCACGGCCGGGTTGTCCAGCCGGACGGGTTGCCGCAGGCAGAGCACCGACTGATCCGACAACATCGTCCGCAGCCACGCCACGTCCGCCGGGTCGGTGACCCCGAACAGGCCCAGGGGCGGCGGCGACTCGGGCATCGGCGGGATCCGCCAGCCGGCCCCGGACTCCGCGGCGCGGTCGATGAGAGCCTGGGTCACGGGTTGCACGTCGACCGCGCTCTCGCCGTCCTCCGGGACCATCGCGTCGAGATAGACGAGATGGGCGATCCGATCCGGGATCCGGTTGGCGGCGGACGAGACGACCAGCCCGGCGTAGCTGTGGCCCACCAGGATCACGTCGGTGAGGTCCTCCTCGATGATCAGTCCGACGACGTCGTCGACGTGCGTGTCCAGCCCTACCTCGGGGCCGAGCAGATGCGCCTTGTCGCCGTGGCCGGTCAGCGACGGCGCGACCACCCGATGCCCGGCCGCTGCCAGCAGCGGGACGACCCGCTCCCAGCATCGCCCGCTGTGCCAGGCCCCGTGTACGAGCAGAAAGGTCGACATGGTGTGGCTCCTCGGTTCGTGGAAGGGACCACCAGCCGATTCAGCCGGCGTTCGTCCCGGAGGTGAGGTTTCCGCCGGCCCGCCGACAGAGCCAGAGTCCCCGCGATCCTGGGGGTGACAGGACCAGGCACGCACGAAACCGCGCGACCTACAGTGGGGCCATGAGCGGCGAGTCCAACCTCCTGGGCGATTACGTACGCGCCCGCCGGGAGCTCGTCACGCCCGAACAGGCCGGTATCCCCTCCGTGGGCGTACGGCGCGTGCCGGGCCTGCGCCGGGAGGAGGTCGCGATGCTCGCCGGCATCAGCGCCGACTACTACCTGCGCCTGGAACAGGGCCGGGACCGCAACCCCTCCACGCAGGTCCTCGAGTCCCTCGCCCGCGTGCTGCGGCTCGACGACGACGCGACGGCCTACCTGCTCCGTCTCGGGGCGGGAAAACCCCGGCGGCGACGGCGGCCCCGGAAGGAGACCGTCCCTCCCGGCGTCGCCAAGCTCGTCGCCGCGCTCCCGCTCCCCGCGTACGTGGAGGGCCGCTACTTCGACGTCCTCGCCGCGAACAGGCCGGCGACCGCTCTGTCGCCGCGACTCGTGGCGGGGCGCAACCGCCTGCGCGACGTGTTCCTGGACTCCGCCGAGCAGGCCCTCTATCCGGACTGGGAGGACGCCGCGCAGGGCATGGTCGCCGGCTTCCGCGAGTCCGTCGGCACCGACACGGACGACCCCCGATTCATCGAACTCGTCGGCGAACTCTCCCTCGCCAGCCCTCTCTTCAGCAGGCTGTGGGCCCGCCACGACGTGAACACCTGCGAAGGCACGCCCAAACACATCGAGCACCCTCAGGTCGGTGGCCTCCGGCTGAACCGGGAGCGATTGGGCGTCAGCGGCGCGACAGGTCAAACGCTCGTCGTCCTCCACCCGGACCCCGGCACCGACAGTGCCGACAAGCTGGCTCTCCTCGCGTGCATCCTGCCTGCATGACCTCGCCCACGCTCGGCCGGGTGGGTTCAGCCTCGTAGGCAGTGGTCGCGGGTCGTTCTCCTGCGCTTCCGCCTGCCGCCGGTCAGGTCGGTGCGGCGGTGCTGCCGCGTACGACCAGGTGGGTGGCGAGCTCGATGCGGTGATGTTCGGACGTGTCGCCCGCGCCGACCGCCATGACCAGTTCCGCGGCGGCGGCGCCCATCTTGGCCAGCGGCTGATGCACGGTGGTCATCGGCGGGTCCGTCCACTGGGCGAGCGGCAGGTCGTCGAAGCCGACGACGCTGAGGTCGTCGGGCACGCGCAGCCCGGCCCGCAGGGCTGCCTGGTAGATCCCGAGTGCCTGCAGATCGTTGCCGGCGAAGACGGCGGTGGGCCGGTCGGGGAGGGCGAGCAGCGCCTGCGCCTCGGTACGGCCGGTCTCCACGTAGAGCGGACCGGTCCGCAGGAACCGGGGGTCGACGGGCACGCCCGCGGTCTCCATGGCCGCGCGGTAGCCGTCGAGCCGGGCACGGCAGCACATCAGGGTCGCCGGGCCGTTGATCATGGCGATCCTGCGGTGCCCGAGCTCCAGCAGGTGGCGGGTGGCCGACAGTCCCCCGTTCCAGTTCGTCGCGCCGACCGAGGGGACGCGATGGCTCGGCTCGCCGTACGGGTCGAGCGCGACGAGCGGGATGGACCTGCTTGCGAGCTGCGCGTGCTCGTGGTCGCTCAGCTCGGCGGAGACGGCGATCACACCGGCGGGGCGCCGGGCCAGGACCTCCTCGATCCACTCGCGGTGCGGCGAGTTGTGTCCGTGCATGTCGGTGACAGCCACGGTCAGGCCGTGGGCTTGGGCGACCTCGTTGACGCCGCGGATGAGCTCCAGCGCCCACAGACTGTCGAGGGCCTGGAAGAGGACCTCGATGATGGCCGCGGACTCGGTCCTCTCCGGCCGGCGCTGCCAGCCGTGCTCACGGATCAGCTCCTCGATCCGGCGCCGAGTGGCGGCTGACACGCCGGGGCGCCCGTTGATCACCTTGGACACGGTCGGCGGGGACACCCCGGCCAGTCTGGCGATCTGCGCGACCGTGATCTCCTGGCGGCGCCGCGGTCCTAGCTCAGCGGGAAGGCTTGTGCCGGTCACACATGGAAGTTTAGGGATTTCACGACAGCATTCGTGAAATATTCAGAATCATTCGTCAGCTCGATCCCAGGACCTGCGGAAACGAAACACGTCCGGCTGATGAATGTCCTCCGGCAGATCTCGCGCCCATGATGCGATCACGAAACATAAAGGCCGGAGGTGTTAATCATGAAAAAGCCAGGCTGGACGCGTCGCCCCAGAGCGGCGCTGTCCCTGGCGCTCGCCGTCGGTGCGGCGTCGTTCGCCGTCGTGACCGCGACGAGCCCGGTGCACGCCGTCGCGCGGCCGCCGCTCGGGCAGAACATCAAGGTCAACCAGGTCGCCTACGCGCCGGGCCTGCCCAAACAGGCGACCGTCGTCACCTCCTCCGCCTCGCCGCTGACGTGGAACCTGCTCGACGGCTCCGACCAGGTGGTGGCGACCGGGACCACGACTGTCTTCGGGCAGGACGCGCCATCGGGCGACACCGTCCACAAAATCGACTTCTCGTCGTACACCGGGACGGGTACGAACTTCGTGCTCACCGTGGGCAACGAATCCAGCCGGCCCTTCGACATCGGAGCGGACGCCTGGAAGAAGCTGCCGTACGACGCACTCGCGTTCTTCCACCATCAGCGCAGCGGAATCGCGATCCAGGCCCAGTACGTGGGCAACCAGTACGCCCGGCCCGCCGGGCACGTGAACGTCTCGCCCAACCAGGGCGACAACAGCGTGCCCTGCCGCACGAGCTGCGGATACACGCTGGACGTCCGCGGCGGCTGGTACGACGCCGGCGACCACGGCAAGTACGTGGTCAACGGCGGCATGTCGGCCTGGCAGCTCGTCAACGTCTACGAGCGGGCCACGTATGTCTCCGGCGCCGACCCCGCGGCGTTCGGCGACGGCACCATGGCCGTTCCGGAGCGGGGCAACGGCGTGCCCGACATCCTCGACGAGGCCCGCTGGGAAATCGACTTCATGCTGAAGATGCAGGTCCCGAGCGGGAGGCCGCTGGCGGGCATGGCACACGCCAAGATCCACGACCAGGCGTGGACCGGCCTGCCGATGCGGCCCGACCAGGACCCCCAGCCCCGGCTGTTGTCTCCGCCCACCACCGCCGCCACGCTGAACCTCGCCGCGTCGGCCGCGCAGTGCGCCCGCGTGTGGGCCTCCATCGACTCGGCCTTCTCCAGCCGCTGCCTCACCGCCGCGGAGAGGGCGTACGCGGCCGCCAAGGCCAACCCGTCCATCATCGCCCCGAGCAGCGACGACCAGGGCGGCGGGTCCTACGTCGACACCAAGGTGACCGACGAGTTCTACTGGGCGGCCGCCGAGCTGTACGTCACCACGGGCAAGCAGACCTACCGCGACGACCTCACCGGCTCGTCCCTCTACTACGGCAGGAGCTTCACCAACGAGGGCGCGCAGTGGTCGGAGGTCGGCTCACTCGGCGACATCACGCTCGCGCTCGTGCCGAACGGCCTGACCTCCACGATCGGGACGCAGCTGCGCAACCGTTTCGTGAGCAACGGCGACACGTTGCTCACCGCGATGCGCGGCCAGGGCTACCCGGTGCCGTTCGCGCCGCCCGGCGGAGGCTACATCTGGGGCTCGAACAACCTGATCCTCAACAACGCCGTGCTGCTCGCACTCGCCTACGATTTCAGCGGGCAGGAACGCTTCCGCACCGGGGTGTTCGAGACGATGGCCTACGAGTTCGGCCGCAACCCACTGGGCCAGTCGTACGTGACCGGGTACGGTGACCAGCCCTCGCGCAACGTCCACCACCGCTTCTGGGCCCACCAGCTCGACTCGTCGCTGCCCATCGCGCCGCCCGGCGCGCTCGCCGGCGGCCCCAACAGCGGGCTGCAGGACCCGGTCGCCCAGGAGAGGCTCAGCGGGTGCAGGCCGCAGAAGTGCTACCTGGACGACATCAACGCCTGGTCGGTCAACGAGGTCGCGATCAACTGGAACGCGGTGCTCGCCTGGGTGAGCGCCTGGACCGCGGAGAAGGTCGGCACCTCCGTGAGCCCGTCACCGTCGCCCTCGGCTTCGCCCAGCCCCAGCCCGTCCCCGTCCCCGAGCCCGTCCCCGAGCCCGTCCCCGTCGCCGAGCCCGTCCCCGTCTCCGTCGCCTTCGCCTTCGCCTTCGCCTTCGCCTTCGGCGGGCACCGCTAAGGCATGCACCGCGACGTACGCCGTCACCAGCCAGTGGCCCGGCGGCTTCGGGGCGACCGTCACCGTGAAGAACACCGGGACCGACACCACCAGCGGATGGACGGTCGCCTGGACCTTCCCCAACGGCCAGGCGATCACGCAGCTCTGGAACGCCTCCTACGCGGTGAACGGAGCGACGGTGAAGGCCACGAACCTGTCCTGGAACGGCACGCTCGGCGCCGGCGCGTCCGCCTCGTTCGGTTTCAACGGCTCCTGGAACGGCACCAACTCGGTTCCGTCCCAGGTGACGTGCACCCCCGCCTGACGAGCACCCCCGCCTGACGAGCACGGGCCCCGCGCAGATCCCGCGCGGGGCCCGATCACCCACGGCGAGCCGGACGCAGCGGCATGCTCGACCGGCATCACTTCGCCACCCGTGCCCAGGCCGTCAAGAGCCCGGCCAGTCCCAGCAGATCGGAAAGGTACTGCTGATCGCCTACATCGAGGGGGCCAAAGCCTCGGATGAGACGTTAGTGACGCCGGCGGGCTGGAGCGCGTCGAGCTGGGTATCCAGGGCCGCGCCCGGCCTGCGTGCGGCTGGGGTGGCGACGGTGAGGACCTTGGCGAGCGCAGGCATGGCGGAGGGCATGTTCCAGGACGGGTATTTGTGGTCGACCATGCGGAGGACTGTCAGGGTGGTGACAGGACCCCGACCGGAACGGGCGGCCGGTAGGGCGTTCGTCGCCTTGCTCTCGGCTTGTTCCTCGGCGACTTGACGTCCACAGGGGGACCCGACCGAGGTCGAAGCCGAGACAGGTAGCTGTCACCGTGGCCGGTAGTGACACACGCCTACCAGTATTGATTACTTAGAGTTGCAGCTAGCAACTTAGAGTGATCGACGTCTTGGAGTGATTGGCGTCTCGGGTTGGAGGACCATGCCTGTCTCCGTACGGCGCACCCTGGCGGCCATCGCGGCGCTCCTGGCCACCACCCGTGTCGGCGGAAACAGACTGCGACACCCGCACCGAGGTCCCGATCGAGGACGCGTCCCCCCGCCTGTCGGTGGGCCCGCCGCAAAGGACGCCCTGGATGGCATCGCTCACACCTGCCCCGACCAGTCGCTTCCCGCCCGGCTGCCCCTCTCGCGCCCCGCACCTGACAACCGATCAGTTACCGGCAACGAAAGGACCATCGTGCGCATCAGCACCGCCACCACCGCCGTCCTCACCGTCACCACCTGCCTGGCAGGCGCTCTGGCCCTGGGACCGGCACCGGCTTCAGCCGCGCTGACCCGCGACCAAGACCTGATCAACAAGACGAGTGGCGGACGGCTGGCGCTGTTGGGCGACAGCACCGCCGAGGGTGCGACCGCCATCACCCTGCGCGACCCCGCATGGAACTACCGCACCGAGGTGTGGGAGGACGACTCCACCTGGCAGGCCGATGGGACCGGCACCTGGACCACCGTGTTGAGAAACCAAGCCGCCAACAAGTGCCTGCAGCCCGCAGTCGCCGCTCCCCAGCGCGGCACCACCATCATCGTGAAGACCTGCGACGGATCCGACCTGCAGAAGTGGATCCTGCAGGGCGAGAAGGTCGACGGGAAGTACACCGGCTGGTGGATCTGGCGGCCGAAGGTCAACAAGAACCTGGCCATGAAGCTGAACAGGTACAACGACGGTAGCTGGGACACCTTGCACCTGGACACCGCCTACCCCAGCTCCGACCGCCTGTGGCGCATCGCCCCCAACGACGCGCCCTGGCACCTCTGAGATCCCCGCTCGCCCTGGCGCGGGCGCTGCCGGGCTGCTCGATCGGATTCCTGCTGCCTGACACCCCGGAGGAGCAGGGGCGCGGGGAGCAAGGTCGCTGGGGCGCCCGCTGCCGGTACGCCGCCGAATAGGCCGCGGTCAAACTCCGCTGGCACCTGTCGGTGGGCCCCGCGGCAAAGGACGCCCTGGCCGCCATCGCCCGCGCCTGCCCCGACCAGCCGCTCCCCATCCCGGACCGCTGGCCCCCGTCCGGCCCCTGACGACCAAGGCCGTCGAGCAACTCGGCCCCGAGCACGCCATCGAGGGAAACATCGAACGGGCGACCGGCGATGGGTGGGAGCCCGTGAGGGCTCCCACTCAAGTGCTTCCGGCTGGCCTATGGGTGGAACAGCGCGGAGAGGGCCGTCCAAGCCCTGCACCGGTTGTGCCAAGACCAGGGGCTTGGCGCGCGTGGCCTGACCAAGCGATCCTGGCTTGACTGGGAGAGCGGGCACCGGCCGGGCGCGGACTACCTCGACCTGCTGTGCCGGCTCTTTCGGACGAGCCCGGTGGAGCTCGGCTTCGCCACCGACTACACGCCGGGTGTGAAGACGTCGGTCCCCGTGACGGAACGAGAACTGATCATGAGTGTCGCCGGCGAATCCAGCGACCATGCCGCAGAGATCGAAGCCGCAGCCGGCGGACCCAACGCCTTGGAGCAGCTCAGCGACGACATCATCCGCCTGGCCCGTGCACACGTGATGCGCCGCCGCTGCCGCTCTTCGGGGAGTTGACCCGGGTGCGCAACCGTACGCACCGACTGCTGGAGCGCACGCGGAGTGCGAGGCAGCAGCACGAGCTGTACCTCGCGGCCGGGCAGCTCTGCGGGCTGCTGGGCAGCGCGAGCTTCGACCTCGGCTACCCGTATGCGGCGGCGGAGCAGGCCAGGGCCGCCCGCGTCTACGGAGAGGTCATCGGCCACAGCGAACTGTCGGCCTGGGCCGATGGGTTGCTGGCATGCGTGGAGTTCTGGGCCGGTCGCCCGGCCCAGGCGCTCCGGCTGGTGGAGCGAGGGATGGCCATCGCTCCCCCCGGTACGACTCGCGTGAGACTGCTCAGCATCGCCGCCCGAGCGTCCGCCATTCTCGGCGACAGCGACGGCACTCCCAACGCGATTCTTGCCGCACGGGACGCTCGGGGACCACAGGGGGAGTTGCACGAAGGTGTGGGCGGCGAGTTCGCATTCGACGAGGCCCGCGAAGCCCTTCTGCGCCGGATCCGCCTACCTGAACGCGGGCATGGCGCAAGAAGCCGAGGCAGAGTGCGAACGAGCGCTCAGCCTCTACAGAGCGGTGCCCGTCGAGCAGCGGTGGTACGCCGCCGAAGCAAGCGCCTGCGTCGACCTGGCCGCCGCCCGTCTCCTGAGCGGCGCCATCGACGGAGCAGCCGATGCACTGTCTCCTGTCTTCGCCCTACAACCGGACAGGCGCGTGGAGGGCCTGATCAAGCGCATGGGGCAGGTCCGCGCCTCTCTCGCGTCTGTCACATCCTGCGAGGCAGGTTCCTTGGCGGAGGATATTGAGGTCTTCTCGACGGAGACCGCTACCCGGATGCTTCCCGCTTCCTTCTAAGCGCTTCCGTGCGGGCAGTCCATGGCGGGACCTGCCCGCGGAGTACGGGCCGCGGTCCGCCCGGTCGGCCACAATCGGGACCTGTACAAGGATTGCGACACGGCTGAGCACTGCATCAATCGGATGAAGAAATGGCGTGGCCTGGCCTTTCGCTTCGACAGAATTTCCAAGAGCGATCTCGCCGGCCTTCACATACGTCTTGCCATTGTGTGGATCCGTATCCTCCGGCCCGCTTGAAGATGCGAAATCTGTCAGGCCCTAATCTCGGTACTATCGCCTGGCCAAAGCTGACACAAATGCTGCGCCGGTGGCCGGATCAGGCCACGGGACGGAGATGTTTACGTCAGTCCTCTTTCGAGGCAGAGGGACGGAAAGTGGCAGAGCGATGCGATCCCCGGAAGGCCGAGGCGTGGGCGCTTTCGACCCGGACCTCGCGGTTCGCGCTGAGGTAGCAAGTCCGTGCGGGGCGCGGCCGGTCGCGGCCGGAGCGGAAAGCAGAGACGTAATGAGCGGCCCCCAATTAAGATGCGAGCCCCACTCTGTTTGTTTCGGTGCAACCTTACAGGTTGTGCTTATTGTAAGCGCAGTTGTGGCTCTCTTAACATCACTGGCGTGGGCCCTCCCGGGCCCCGGCCAGGAGGCGCAACGATGGGGTTGCCACGGGAATACGGCGACGACGTAACCGGCATAGCGAAGGGATGACGCCGCGTGTCACAACCAGACGAAAGCGTGATGATTAAGAGTCTCGGCTCAACATACTGGAGCTGGCGTCAATACCAGGAAAAGACATACTGGTGTTGGAACGCGACAACGGTCAGCATCGCGAACTTCTACGCCAACGCGCGAGCATGGACCCAGTGCGGGTTCGCCACCGCGGTCCTCAACAGGAAAGACTCCCGGCTCGCCGCCCAGCAACCGTTCCAGTGCTGCCCGGATGGCGCGTTACGCGGGGACTGCAACCAGGGCTGGTGGCCGGATGCCGGGCCGCTGCAGCAAGCCGGGGTCTACGTCCCGGCCCCCGAAGATGTCAGGAATTACGTCGATTGGGTGGAGGCACCCGGGTGGGTGCAGGTCAGAAGGTTCCCGGCGTTGACGAAGAACGAGGTCAAGGCGGAGATAGACGCCGGACGCCCGATCATGATGAACATCGGCTGGGGTGGCAACCTCTCCGGCCACATCGTCAACATCTGGGGGTACAGCTACCGCCCGGAGACCGGTGAACTGGTGCACGTCTGGGTGCATGACCCGTGGCAGGGCACTCACGGGACATACGCGGGCCAGGAGAACGATCCCATCATGTGGGTCGCGTGGGAGACGCTCTTCGGCGGCTACCCGGGCGGCCCGAACGGCACCTGGAACAGGACCTTCAAGACTCGGCGAAACTAGCCTCAGGGAGCATGCGATGCCGTTGAACATGCCTGAACCGCCGGGACGGATTCGGGAGGAAACACGCTCCCAGCTCGGCCTAATCGCCAGAGCCGGCGGAGAGGGCCCGAAACTGCTGGGCGAAATTTCCCCGGATGACGTGGAGGTGTCCACCCCCCACCGGGTGTTCGCCCTGCTCGTCAAAGACATCGAGGCCGGCGGCGGCCTGGAAGTGGCGCAGCCGGTGGGCTGGCGATTCCTGCTGGAGTCCGGCGGCAATGTGCTCGCCGGCGCCGAAGTCGCCGAAACGCCGGACCGAACCTTCCCGCCAACGTTCTACAGAAGCTCATCCGTCGGAGCCACCGCGACCGCGGTCAGAGCCGCACGAGCCCTGCCGCAGCTCGCAATGGCCGGGTTCGATCTCCGGCTCCTGCAAATCCCCGAGCTTTACCAGACCGCCCTGTGGTTGCACTCACCCAACACCGACCTGCTCATACCGCTGGCACCCTCCCCGATCGGGCACGAAGGCCAGGTCACACCACCACCGGTGTTCTTTCGGGAACTCGCCGTCCGTGCCCAGGAGTTCAGAGCCCACCAGCCCCGCGACCGGGAGCCGACCTAGGGCCTGTACGGGGTTCAGATCTTGAGGAGGCAGGCTGATCCCCAAGATGGCACCTCGTAAGTAGAGGCCGGTGAGATAGCTCTCGGGCGTCTTGTCGAAGCGGAAGACCAGACCACACCACTCCTTGATCCAAATGATGCAGCGCTCGGCTTGTTGCGTTCCTTGTACAGGTCCCGGTCATGGCTGACCGGGCGGCCACCGCGTGACCCGCGTTTCTTGCGGTTGGCCGCTTGGTCGGCCTTCTCGGAAATCACCGCCCGGATGCGGCGCCGGCGCGGTTCGCGGGGGAGGAGTACGCCTTAGCGGCGGCCATCGCATCAGGGCGGGTACGCGGGCGGCCGATGCGAACCCGGACCTTGATGTCGGCCAGGACGGCCCGAAACTGCGGGCTGTCGGAGGCCCGACCGGGCGTCACGACGAACGACAGCGGGCGGCAGTACCGGTCAGCGGACAGGTGAATCTTGCTGGTCAGGCCGCCGCGCAAGCGGCCGAGCGCGGCCGTTTTCAGCCGTGCACGACGCCGCAGCCTCAGGCGCCGGCGTTCGGCCTGAGTCCCGTTTGCGTCCTCGTCGGGTCGGCCTTCGCCGGCGTCACCTGCGGTGCCCGCCGGTGAACCCCCTTTTCCTCCTCGGCACGCCTGCTGGCTGCCGGAGCGGAGAGAGGAAGGGAGGCAGAGTGACGCCCATGACCACCGAGGAGGTACGTGCCCTCCCTGCAGTCGTCCCTCTGCTGACCGCCGCCCGCGCCCTCGGGCTCAGTCGCAACACCGCCTACCGCCTCGTCGAGCGCGGTGAGTTCCCCTGTCGGGTGATCCAGGCTGGCGAGACGTACCGCGTTCCTACGTCTGACATTCTCCGGGTCCTCGGGTTGGTTCCTGACGCCACAGTCGAATAGGTCGGGCCGCATACAGCAGTTGCGCCTGTCGCGTCGTACCTGTAGCCGTTCGGCCTCCTTCACGACTTGCCGTCAGCGGCGCCATCGTGGGACTGGCGACGGAAGCCGCGCTGGGCGGCGCGGCAGGCCAGCGGAGGTTTCGACGGCGATCAAGTCGTCTGCGATGTCGTATCAGCAGCCGTGTCAGGACGGCGAAGGCGCGGTATCAGCGTGTTCGGCCATGGTGGACGCCATGTGACGTCAGCGATTCCGGCACTCGCGGTTGCGCTCGTGGGTGCCAGTGCTCCCGCCGCCTCCGCGGCAGCGAAGCCGACGGTCGACATCTTCGCGGAGGTTGACGCAGCCCGTCTCCTGCCGAAGGGGGCGGCGGGCTCACTCACGCAGTGATCAGGTTGCCTCTACCCACACGCGCGCACTACCTGGCGTTGCTATGTACCGGTAGTCAGCGTTACTGTGTACCGGTACTCAGCAACACCAAGTAGCTGAAGGGGGGCGTCTCCATGGGCAAGCAGGCGACCGAGATGCTCAAGGGAACGCTGGAGGGCATCGTCCTGGCGATCCTCTCCGGCCGGCCCGCGTACGGCTACGAGATCACGGCGTGGCTGCGCGATCAGGGCTTCTCGGACATCGCCGAGGGCACCGTCTACGCGCTGCTGGTCCGGGTCGAACAGCGCGGCCTGGTCGACGTGGAGAAGGTTCCGTCCGAGAAGGGGCCGCCGCGCAAGGTGTACTCCCTCAACGCCCAGGGGCGGGAGTACCTCGAAGAGTTCTGGAGAACCTGGAGCTTCCTCGTCGAGAGGCTCGAACAGCTCCGCGAAGGAGGTAGGTAGACATGGCCACAGAGCCGGACGAGTCGAAGAGCCGCTATCTGCAGTATCTGGAGAGGGTCACCGGGCCGCTGGAGGACAAGCGGCGCTACCGGCAGTACAAGGCGCGCATCAAGCAGCTTCCCGAGAACTACCGCACGGCGGCCGAGGCGATGGAGCGCTACCTGATGCTCCTCGGACCGGCCGACGGCGCCGGGGCGATGGCGATGTACGAGGACCTGGCCGATCTGTTCGAACAGAGCGCGGCGGACGGAACCCCGATCCGCGACCTCTTCGGGGACGACCCCGTGGAGTTCGTGGAGGCGTTCGCGGCCAACTACCCGCTCGGACAGTGGAGAAGCCGGGTGCGGAACCGCCTCATCAGCGCCGTCGAGCGCGCTGCCGGGGAAGAGCCCGGAAGACAAGACAGGACCGAGTGATGACGACACAGCAAGCCCCGGCGATCCAGGTGCAGGGCCTGGAGAAGTCGTACAAGGAACTGCGGGTGCTGCGCGGCGTGGACTTCGACGTGGTGCAAGGCAGCATCTTCGCCCTGCTCGGCTCCAACGGGGCGGGCAAGACCACGGCCGTGAAAATCCTGTCCACGCTGCTCAAGGCCGACGCGGGCACGGTCCGCGTCAACGGCTTCGACGTCGTCAGGCAGGCCGCGGACGTGCGGGAGTCCATCAGCCTCACCGGACAGTTCGCCGCCGTCGACGAGATCCTCAGCGGGCGGGAGAACCTCGTGCTGGTCGCCCGGCTGCGGCACCTCAAGAACCCGGGCGGGATCGCCGATGACCTGCTCGCCCGTTTCTCGCTGACCGACGCGGCCGCGCGGAAGGTGGCGACGTACTCCGGTGGCATGCGCCGCCGCCTGGACATCGCCATGAGCCTCATCGGCAACCCGCCGGTCATCTTCCTCGACGAGCCCACGACCGGGCTCGACCCCCAGGCACGCATCGAGGTGTGGCAGGCCGTCAAGGAACTCGCCGCCCAGGGGACGACGGTGCTGCTCACCACGCAGTACCTGGACGAGGCCGAGCACCTCGCCGACCGGATCGCGATCCTCCACGAGGGCCGGATCATCGTCAACGGCACCCTCACCGAGCTCAAGCGACTGCTCCCGCCCGCCAAGGTCGAATACGTCGAAAAGCAGCCGACTCTCGAGGAGGTCTTCCTCACCCTCGTCGGCGACAACGGCCATGACCGCAACGTCGGCACGGACACGTAAGGAACCACGATGGCCAAGCACTTCTTCGGCGACACCGTCGTCCTGACGGGACGATCCCTGCGCCACATCACGCGCAGCCCGGACACCGTCATCACGACCGCGATCATGCCGATCGCCATGATGCTGATGTTCGTCTACGTGTTCGGGGGCGCGATCAGGACAGAGTCGGATTCGTACGTGAACTACATGCTGCCCGGCATCCTGCTCATCACGGTCGCCTCGGGCATCGCCTACACCGCGTACCGGCTGTTCATGGACATGAAGGGCGGCATCTTCGAGCGGTTCCAGTCCATGCCGACCGCGCGGTCGTCGGTGCTGTGGGCACACGTGCTGACCTCGCTGGTCGCCAACCTGATCTCGCTCGTAGTCGTCGTGCTCGTCGCCCTGCTCATGGGCTTCCGCTCGGCGGCGGGGGCGGCGGCATGGCTCGCGGTCGCCGGCATCCTGATCCTGTTCACCCTGGCGCTGACGTGGGTCGCCGTGATCCCCGGCCTGTCCGCCAAGACCATGGAAGGCGCGAGCGCGTTCTCCTACCCGCTCATCTTCCTGCCGTTCCTCAGCTCGGCCTTCGTTCCCACCGACACCATGCCCGGCCCGGTGCGCGCCTTCGCCGAGCACCAGCCGGTGACCTCCATCGTCAACGCCATCCGCAACCTGTTCACCCAGCAGCCGGTCGGAACCGACATCTGGACCGCCCTGGCCTGGTGCGTCGGCATCCTCATCGTCGCCTTCGCCTTGGCCATGCGCACCTACCGCCGCAAGATCTCCTAGGCCGTATCGGTCAGGCTTGTCTTGATCCAGAACAGTGTGGCGGGCAGACGGCTCGCGGCACGATGTCCATGGACAAGAACAGCACGTCCTCGGCTCGCTCGCGTCGCCGGTCGCAGGGACCCAAGAGAGATCTACGCGAGATGAGCACCGGGCTGTGAGCGGACTACCCGGAGCACATGCCCCGCCGCTGATTCTTGCCGATGAGTGCCGCCCGCATTGACCTCGCCGCCATTCATTGCAGCACAACATTCGCGTTGCACGAACGCCCATGATCGACGAACCAAGGAGAAAGGCCATGGCTGAATCCCTTCACACCGTCACGACGATGCCAACAGCGCGTCGGCCCGGCTGTCCCTTCGACCCGCCCAAGGAGCTGATCGAGGCCCGTGAGCACGGCCCGATCAGTCGCTTCCCCTTCCCTGACGGGCACCAGGGCTGGCTGGTCACCGGCTACGACCTGGTCCGGTCGGTTCTCGCCGACTCGCGGTTCAGCTCGCGCAGGGAGCTCATGCGTCACCATCCGATGGTCGACTACGGTGACATCGAGGTCCCCCCGGCGCCGCCCGGCGAGTTCCTCCTCATGGACGAGCCGCAGCACAGCCGCTACCGCAAGCCACTGGCGGGCAGGTTCACCGTACGGCGGATGCGGCTGCTCACCGAGCGCGTCGAGCAGGTCACCGCCGAGCACCTGGACGCGATGGAGAAGGCCGGTCCGCCGGCGGACCTGGTGACCGCGTTCGCCAAGCCCATCCCCTCCGTCATCATCTGTGAGCTGCTGGGCGTGCCGTACGAGGACCGGGGCTCATTCCAGGAGCACATCGACACGTTCCTCGGCGGGGAGGCCGGCGACGAGGAACTGTTCACGGCTTACACCGCGACCCAGCAGTACCTCGCCGACCTGGTGACCGCCAAGCGCGCCGACCCCACCGACGACGTGCTCAGCGAAGTCGCCGGCAGTGATCTGACCGATGAGGAGCTGAAGGGGGTCGCCCTGATCCTGCTGTCGGCCGGGTTCGACACGACCGCGAACATGCTGGCGCTGGGCACCTTCGCGCTCCTGCGCCACCCCAAGCAACTGGCCGCATGGCGCGCCGATCCCGCGCTCACCGACCGGGCCGTGGAGGAGCTGCTGCGCTATCTGAGCGTTGCCAAGACGTTCATGAGGACGGCGCTGGAGGACGTCGAGCTGGGCGGCCATACCGTCAAGGCCGGGACGAGCGTCATCCTGTCCTACAACACCGCCAACCGCGACCCCGAGCGCTTCCCCAATCCCCACGTGCTCGACATCCGCAGGCAGGACGGCGGGCACCTGGCCTTCGGCCACGGGATCCACCAGTGCCTGGGCGCGCAGTTGGCCCGCGTCGAGCTGCGCGTCGCGATCCCCGCGCTCTTCGACCGCTTCCCCACGCTGCGCCTGGCCGTACCGGCAGAGGAGGTCGCCCTGCGCCCGGAGATTGCGGACATCTACGGGGTGAAGAGCCTTCCGGTCACCTGGGACGCCTGACCGGGAGCTGGTGACCGCACCCGTTTCGCGAGTCGGCGCCTCTAGTACGACCTGCTGTGCCGGTAAGCAGTCCCCCATGATGGCTGCGTATTCCGGCGTCCGGTTCCTCGCCCTAATAGCCCTGCGGCTACGCCCACGCGGGGGGTGAGTGATGCGTGGTGTGCCCTATACGAAAGCATCTGTGGGGTGTTCTTGGGGCTGATGATTGCAGGCTCTACCCTGGGCGCGTCGAAGACCTGTCGAGCGTCGTGGCCGGACGCGGTGGGAGTGGGCGGATGAGCGGCGCAGGTGAGTTCGTCGTTCCGGCGGTGGTGGAAAGTCCGGTGCGTGCGCCCGAGCCGAGCGGGCGGGTGGGGCGGTGGCTGCTGGAGCACCGGGTCCAGCCGGTCGGGCCGGAGACGGCCGAAGGGCACGCCAAGCCCCAGCCCTGGTGGAAGGTGATGTGCCTGACGGGGGTGGACTACTTCTCCACCCTGGCCTACCTGCCCGGCATCGCCGCGCTGGCGGCCGGGGCGCTGTCCCCGCTGGCCACGCTGCTCATCGTGGCGCTGACGCTGCTGGGCATGCTGCCGATGTACCGGCGGGTGGCCAGGGAGAGCCCCAACGGCCAGGGCTCGGTGGCGATGCTGGAGCGGTTGCTGCCGTTCTGGCGGGGCAAGCTGTTCGTGCTGGTCCTGCTGGGATTCGTGGCCACGTCGTGGATCATCACGATCACGCTGTCGGCGGCCGACGCGTCCGTGCACGTGGTGGAGAACCCGTTCTTCCCGAGCTTCCTGCACGGCCACGAGGTCGTGCTTACCGTGGTGCTGCTGGCGGTGCTCGGCGGGGTGTTCCTGCTCGGCTTCAGCGAGGCGGTCGGCGTGGCCATCCCGCTGGTGACGCTGTTCCTGCTGCTGAACGCCGTCGTCGTCGCCGTCGGGATCGCCGACGTGGCGACCGAGCCCGAGGCGCTGTCGCGGTGGACGGACGCGCTGCTGAGCGGGGGCGGCCGCTTCACCGGGCTCCTCGGCCCGGCCGTGCTGGCCTTCCCGCTGCTGGTGCTCGGCCTGTCCGGGTTCGAGACGGGGGTCAGCATGATGCCGCTGGTGGCTGCCGAGGGCAAAGATGCCGAGCAGCGGCTGGCCTCGCGCGTCCGCAACACCCGCAAGCTGCTCACCGCGGCCGCGCTCATCATGAGCGTCTACTTGATCGCCACCAGCTTCGTGACCACGGTCCTCATCCCGGCCGAGCAGTTCCGCCCCGGCGGGCAGGCCAGCGGCCGCGCGATGGCCTACCTCGCCCACCAACATCTGGGGGAGGCGTTCGGCACCGCCTACGACATCAGCACGATCCTCATCCTGTGGTTCGCCGGCGCCTCGGCGATGGCTGGGCTGATCAATATCGTGCCCCGTTACCTGCCCGGCTACGGCATGGCCCCCGAATGGGGCCGGGCCGTACGCCCGGTCGTCCTCGTCTACACGCTGATCTGCATCGTGCTCACCATCGCCTTCGGCGCCGACATCGACGCCCAGGCCGGCGCGTACGCGACCGGGATCTTGGCGATGATGGTCTCCGGTGCGGTCGCGGTCACCATCTCCGCCATCGGCAGGCGGCAGCGCCCGGCCGCCTTCGGTTTCACCGTGCTGACCTTGGTGCTGCTGTACGCGCTGGTGGAGAACATCCGGGAGAAGCCGGACGGCCTCGCCATCTCCGCCCTGTTCATCCTGGCCATCATCGCCATCTCTCTGGTGTCGCGGATCTCGCGCACCACCGAGTTGCGCGCCGACCGCATCGAGTTCGACGAGGCCGCCCGCCGATTCGTCACCGATTCGCTCGCCCACGACGGCGCGCTGAACCTCATCGCCAACCGCCGCCAGAGCGGGAACGCGGCCGAGTACGCCGCCAAGGAGAGCGAGCAGCGCGGTATGAACCCCGTCCCGGGAGCGGCCGACGTGCTGTTCCTGGAGATCGACGTCATCGACCCGTCGGAGTTCAGCAACGTGCTGCAGGTCCACGGTGTCCAGGTCGACGGCTACCGGGTGCTGCGCGCGGCCAGTCCCGCCGCCCCCAACGCCATCGCCGCGATCCTGCTCGCCCTGCGCGACGTCACCGGCGTGCGGCCACACTGCTACTTCGAGTGGTCGGAGGGCAGCCCGCTCACGCATCTGTTCCGCTATCTCCTGCTCGGCCGGGGAGACACACCTCCGGTCGTCCGGGAGATCATCCGCAAGAGCGAACCCGAGCCGGCCCGCCGCCCGGGCATCCATGTCGGTGGCTGAGCGACCTCCATGAACAGCGCATCTCCCCCTTCTCATGTTCGTCCGGCCCCGTCCCGCTGCTGGTCCGGTGACTGGTTCAGTAATCGAAGACGCTCGGTGCTCGTTCCATGAGGCGCGGCGGGTGGGCTGGGGCCGTTTTTGACCGCTTCCGGCATCCGGCGCAGGTGATCGCGATCAGTTTCGGGGCGGCCATCCTGCTGGGCACCGTCCTGCTGGCCTTGCCGCTGTCCACCGCCTCGGGCAGACCTGCCGACTGGATCACAGCCCTGTTCACCGCGACCTCGGCGGTGTGCGTGACCGGCCTGGTCGTGGTGGACACCGCCACGCACTGGTCGGCGTTCGGCGAGGTGGTGATCGCCGTCCTGGTTCAGGTCGGCGGGCTGGGCATCATGACGCTGGCCACGCTGTTCACGATGCTGGTGGCCGGGCGGCTGGGCCTGCGGGCCCGCCTGTTCGCCCAGGCCGAGACCAAGACGCTGAGCGTGTCCGACGTGCGCCGGGTCGTGCGCAATGTGGTGCTGTTCAGCCTGGCCTGCGAGGCCGTTGTGGCGCTGGTGCTCACCGCCCGCTTTCTGATCGGGTACCACGAACCGGTCGGCCGCGCCGTATACCTGGGTGTCTTCCACGCGGTGTCGGCGTTCAACAACGCCGGGTTCGGGCTGTGGAGCGACAACTTGATGCGGTTCGTCACCGACCCGTGGATCTGCCTGCCGGTCGCCGCCGCAGTGATCGTCGGCGGGCTCGGCTTCCCGGTGGTGTTCGAGCTCGCCCGATCCTGGCGCCACCCGAGCCGCTGGACGATCCTCACCCGTGTCACGGTCGTCGTGTCGCTCGTCCTACTGGCCATCGGCACGGTGGTCTTCCTGGCCACCGAGTGGCGCAACCCCGCGACCCTGGGCAGGCTGGATGACCCCGGCAAGCTGCTGGCCGCCTTCTTCACGGCGGTCATGCCGCGCACAGCCGGCTTCAACAGCCTCGACATCACCCAGATGTATCCCACCAGCCTGCTGACCACCGACGTGCTGATGTTCATCGGCGGTGGCTCCGCGGGTACCGCGGGGGGCATCAAGGTCACCACATTCGGGCTGCTGATTTTCATCATCTGGGCCGAGATGCGCGGCGAACCCCGGGTGAACATCGGCCATCGCCGCCTCGCCGAAAGCGCGCAACGGCAAGCCCTGTCCATCACCGCGATCAGCATGGGCCTGATCGTGGTCTCCACCTTTGTGCTGCTGGCACTTACCCCGCACAGCCTGGACCGGGTGCTGTTCGAGGTGATCTCCGCCTTCGCCACAGTGGGCTTATCGACCGGCATCACCGCCGACGTCACACCCGCCGGGGATCTGCTGCTCGCCCTGCTCATGTTCATCGGCCGGATCGGCCCCCTGACCCTGGGCTCCGCGCTCGCGCTGAAACAACGGTCCCACCGCTACGAACTCCCAGAGGAGCGTGTCATCGTCGGCTGACGCCTTCAGTGCGGCCGTTGTGGTGCGACAACGGTGAGGTCGGCGTTTCACAGCCTCGCCGTGGAGATCGAGGCCGTTGGCGAAGCCGTGCAGGTGGGGCAGGGTAGCGGTCCCCGAGCCTCGGTGAGCCAGGCGGTGAGTTGGCGTCGTTGCCCGCGGTCGGGAGCAGGAGTTCAGCGAAGCAACGGATCAGGCGGCCGAGGTCGGCATGCTCGAGGCGCGTACTCACGAGTTTCTGCAGCAACACGGTGTCGGCTTCGCGCAGCCTGCCGGGGTGGGTGAGTAGAAGCCTAGCCGGACGGCGTGGTGTGATGACGGGCCGATCGCCCTCGGCACGGCCTTGCGTGAGGTAGCGGTGGAGCAGGTGACGGTCAAACGATCAAAAGGCCAGGTCCCGGGTCCTTGGGAATTGGCCTCTGAGCTGGTACTTCATGGTGGGGCTACCAGGACTTGAACCTGGGACCTCTTCCTTATCAGGACTGTCCACGCCGCGATCAGAGGTTCGCGCCATCCTCCTGACTGGTGCTGAGCGGTATGAGCGTGAGGGGTTGTGTGCCTCTGTTGCAGTACGCGTTGCAGTACTGCGGCCTTGGGTCGGTGCAGCGTCAGCACCTCCAGCAGGAGCGCGGCCGTCTGATCTTGCTTCTGCCGTCCCTTGTGCAGTTCCACACTCTTGCATCACACTCGTAGTTGCGAATTACTTGCAATAAGGGGACTGATGACTCGGTACACTCTGCCTGAAATGCCCTACGACTACGCGGCGCTGGAGCCCGCGATCACGGGCGAGATCCTGGAGCTTCACCATGCCAAGCACCACGCGGCGTACGTGAAGGGGGCCAACGACACCCTCGACCGGCTCGCCGAGGCCAGAGACAAGGGCGAGTTCGGCGGCCTGGTCGGACTGGAGAAGACGTACGCCTTCAACCTGTCCGGCCACGTCCTGCACTCGATCTTCTGGCAGAACCTGTCGCCGGACGGCGGAGACCGGCCCGACGGCGCCCTAGGCGACGCGATCGACGAGCACTTCGGCTCCTTCGAGGCGTTCCAGAAGCAGCTCACCACGGCGACAAGCACAGTTCAGGGCTCAGGCTGGGGTGTACTGGCCTGGGAGCCGCTCGGCCGGCGGCTGGTGGTCGAGCAGGTGTACGACCACCACGGAAACGTCGGGATGAACACCACGCCTCTGCTGGTGTTCGACGCCTGGGAGCACGCGTACTACCTGCAGTACCGCAACGTCCGGCCGGACTACGTCGAGAAGTTGTGGAGCCTGATCAACTGGAACGACGTCATCGCCCGGTTCGAGGCCGCACACGCCGCGGCCTGACGATCGGCCCCGAGCGGGGCCACTGATGACCGCGACGGCCTGTGGGTACCCGGAAATCCTTCCGAGCACTGTTCCGACACAGGCCGTCGCTCATGAACCTTATGCCTCACCTCGATCGCGCGTCGCACCATGGCCGCCCCCGATGTTCGTCACGTGGCCGATGTCGCCGTACCCGTTCAGCACCTGAGGCGGCGGTGCGGCGCTCGTCCGGAGGATGCTTGGGTACGGCGGGCTGGTGTGCGGCGGCGTCTACAACGGGAGTCAGGGAATCCAGGCCACCATCGGCAGACCTTCACGCACACCTTCAAGGCAGGGGACGTCGTGACGCTCCACGCCTACCGCATCGGACAGATTGGCCCCGCGTCCATCTTCAGCAACTCCGGTGGACGCACCGGAGTCATGGCGCACTGGGTGAGCCCGGTTTCTAAGCTCCGGTGCGCGGGGTGAGGTGGACGCTTTAGCGTACGAAGTTTCTCGCCCTATGGCCGGACGAGGCAGACCGGATTGCTTCGGCGGTCGTGGCTCGGCGTTCTGCAGCTTGTGCTCAGGTTTGTTGCTTATGAAGAAGACCGCGGACCGTTTCGAGGAGCTTGCGGCGTGCGTGCGTGAGCTGCACTCGTACGAGGTGCCTGAGATCGTCGCGGTGCCGATCGTGCAGGGGACACCGGATTATCTGGAGTGGATCAGGCGGGAGACGGCCCCAGAGCGCGGCGAGTAGCGCGGATGTCGCCGAGTAGTTCGCGGGCGGCTTCGGCAAGGAGCTGCACCACGGGCCGGTGAAGACGAGGGCCGGCAACCGGTCGCTGCCTCTCCTCGGCGTCGTGCGGGAGGCGTTGGAGATCCAGCGGGACGGCCAGAAGATCCTCCGCGAGGAGGCGGGGAAGGACTGAACGGACACCGGGCTCGTCTTCACGACCAGATCGGGAAAGCCGATCGAGCCGCGCAACCTCGCCCGGTCCTTCGCCCGGATCGTGGAGACGCACATGCTCCGGCCGATCCGCGTTCACGACCTCCGGCACACCCGCCGCGTCCTTGCTCAGGAAGCTCGGCGTCGCACCGCGTGACGCGATGGAGATCCTCGGGCACAGCCGGATCTCGGTGACGATGGAGATCTACACGCACGGGGACGGCGAGAGCCGCGAGAATGCCCTCAAGAGGGTGACGGGACTGTTCGAGTGAGTCTGTTGCAGTACCCGTTGCAGCAAAATGCCCCGGAGCTTGATCGCTTCGGGGCGTTTATCGATGTGGGGCTACCAGGACTTGAACCTGGGACCTCTTCCTTATCAGGGAAGCGCTCTAACCGACTGAGCTATAGCCCCGCACTGCGCAACGAACGTTACCGCATCCCGTTTCCGGTGGCGAATCCGTCGCTTCGAACGAGGAAAAGCTTACCGTGTCCGGGCCCCTGGTCGTGCCACCGAGTGCACCTTCGTACGGCGGGCCGCTCGGGTGGGGCGGCCAGCCGTACCGTGCCTGCTGCGGCCGGGGTCACTCGGCTTCGCTGAAGGTGACCTCGACACCGCCCACGAGGTCCGCGGAGATGTTGTAGATCACCGCGCCGAGGGTGGAGAGCGCGGTGATGAGCACGACGTTCAACGCGCCCAGCAGTGCCGCGTACCCGAGGATGCGGACCGGCTCGAACCAGCTGCCGATGTCGATGGTCCCGGCCCCGTTGCCGGCGGCGCCGCCGCTCGTGGTGAGCTGCGTCACAGTCTCGGTGATCGAGGAGAAGACGCCGAGCGCCGACAGCACGCCGTACAGCACGGCGACGGCCACGAACAGCACGACGAAGCACACCAGCGACACGACGAAGCTGAACTTCATCGCCGACCACGGCTCGATCCTGCGCAGGACCAGGTGGGCCTTGCGCGGCGGGCGCAGCCCGGACTTCTTGTCCTTGGAACCCTTCGATTCCTTGGAATCCTTGGAGGACTCGGTGCGGTCCCCGGCGGGGCCGAAGCTCAGCCCGCGTACGGAACCGCCGTCCACCGAGGGCCGGGCGTTGTCCACAGACGGGCGCCCGTTGTCCACAGAGGGTGTGGACGCACCGAGGCCCGCGGGGCGGGGATACTGCGCGGTCGCCCCACCGACGTCGGACCTGCCGTTCTCGGACGCTCCGTCCGTGGCCGCCTGCCGCTTCCAGGGCTGGTCGGCGGCCGAGGTCCGGATGCGCATGGTGTCGTCGGCCTTCGCCTTGTCGGCGGCGGTCACGTCATCTCCTTCGGAAGCCACCTTGGCGACGCTACCGCCATCGTGCGCCCGCGCGGTAACCCCGTTCGGGGAAGACGCCGGGCGGGCGCCCGTCGGTCTCTGTTTGCCGCCGGGTGTCCGCGGCCCGCCGGTGTCACTCATGCCACACCCTCGTCAGACGCCGCATTGTGCTGGTCGAGTCGCTCGCTACGCTCGCTCATGCCTCGCCTCCTGCCCCGTTCTCCTCGGTCTCCAACGACTCGGCGTTGCGAGCGAGGGCCACAACGCTGTCACCCTCGGCCAGGTTCATCAGGCGGACGCCCATGGTCTGGCGGCCCGACTGCTTGATCTCGCCGGCGCTGGTACGGATCACCCCGCCGGCAGAGGTGATCGCGAAGACCTCGTCCTCGGGACGCACCATGACGGCTCCGACCAGCTTGCCACGAGCACTGACGATTTTCGCCGTCAGGACGCCCTTGCCGCCCCGGCCCTGCACCGGGTACTGGTCGGCGGGTGTCCGCTTCGCATACCCACCCTCGGTCGCGATCAACACGTCGTCGCCGTCGCTCATGACGTTCATCGCGAGCAGTTCGTCACCGTCCACGAACCGCATGCCGATCACACCGCTGGTGGCCCGGCCCATCGGGCGCAGCGCGTCGTCGGAGGCGGTGAACCTGATCGACTGCGCGTTCTTCGACACGAGCAGCAGGTCATCACCCTCGGAGACGAGACGGGCGGCGATCACCTCGTCATCTTCGCGCAGGTTGATCGCGATCAGGCCACCGGATCGCGGCGAATCGTATTCGGACAGCCGTGTCTTCTTCACCAGACCGCTGCGGGTCGCCAGCACCAGGTACGGCGCGACGTTGTAGTCCCGCAGGTCGAGGATCTCCATCACGTGCTCGTCGGGCTGCATGGCGAGCAGGTTGGCCAGGTGCTGGCCGCGGGCGTCCCGGCCCGAGTCCGGCAGCTCGTACGCCTTGAAGCGGTAGACCCGGCCCTTGTTGGTGAATGCCAGCAGCCAGTGGTGCGTCGTGGTGACGAAGAAGTGCTCCACGATGTCGTCCTGGCGGAGCTGCGCTCCCCTGACTCCCTTGCCGCCGCGCCGCTGCGCGCGGTAGAGGTCGGTGCTCGTCCGCTTGGCGTAGCCACCGCGCGTGATCGTGACGACCACGTCCTCCTCGGCGATCAGGTCCTCGATGGACATGTCGCCCTCGTACGCGGTGATCTCGGTCTTCCGCTCGTCGCCGTACCTGGCGACGATCTCCCCGAGTTCGTCCGACACGAGCCGGCGCTGCCGCGGCTCGGAGGCCAGGATGTCCTGGTAGTCGGCGATCTGCGTCATCAGGCCGTCGTACTCGTCCTGGATCTGCTGCCGCTCCAGCGCGGCCAGCTTGCGCAGCTGCATGTCGAGGATGGCCTGCGCCTGGACCTGGTCGATGTCCAGCAGCGTCATCAGGCCGCCCTGCGCCTCGGCCGCCGACGGCGACCGCCGGATCAGGGCGATGACGTCGTCGAGCCGGTCGAGCGCCTTGAGCAGACCGCGCAGGATGTGCGCCCGCTCCTCCGCCTTGCGCAGCAGGAACCGGGTCCGCCGGACCACGACCTCGATCTGGTGCGTGATGTAGTGACGGACGAACTGGTCGAGCCGCAGCGTCCGCGGCACACCGTCCACCAGCGCGATCATGTTCGCGCCGAACGTGGTCTGGAGCTGGGTGTGCTTGTAGAGGTTGTTCAGCACGACCTTGGCGACCGCGTCGCGCTTGAGCACGATCACCAGTCGCTGACCGGTCCGCGACGACGTCTCGTCGCGGACGTCCGCGATCCCGGTGACCTTGCCGTCCCTGACCAGCTCGGCGATCGTGAGTGCGAGGTTGTCCGGGTTCACCTGGTACGGCAGGGCCGTGACGACCAGGCACTGCCGTCCCTTGGGGTCCTCCTCGACCTCGACGATGGCTCGCATGATGATCGAGCCGCGGCCCGTGCGGTAGGCGTCCTCGATGCCGCGGCGGCCGACGATCAACGCGCCGGTCGGGAAGTCGGGGCCCTTGACCCGCGCGAGCAGCCCGTCGAGCAGCTCCTCGTCACTGGCCTCGGGGTTGTCGAGCGCCCACTTGACGCCCTCGCCGACCTCGCGGAGGTTGTGCGGCGGGATGTTCGTCGCCATGCCGACCGCGATGCCGGCCGAGCCGTTCACCAGCAGGTTCGGGAACCGCGACGGGAGGACGATCGGCTCCTGCGACCGCCCGTCGTAGTTGGGCTGGAAGTCGACGGTCTCCTTGTCGATGTCCCGGAGCATCTCCATGGCGATCGGCGCCAGGCGGCACTCGGTGTACCGCATCGCGGCGGCCGGGTCGTTGCCCGGCGAGCCGAAGTTGCCCTGGCCGTCGACCAGCGGGTAGCGCAGCGACCACGGCTGCGCGAGCCGTACGACGGTGTCGTAGATCGACGTGTCGCCGTGGGGGTGGTAGGAGCCCATGACGTCACCGACGACGCGGGAGCACTTGAAGTAGCCGCGGTCGGGCCGGTAGCCGCCGTCGAACATCGCGTACAGCACGCGACGGTGCACGGGCTTGAGGCCGTCGCGGACGTCGGGCAGCGCGCGGGACACGATGACGGACATCGCGTAGTCCATGTAGCTGCGCTGCATCTCGGCCTGGATGTCGACCGGCTCGATGCGATCGGCGGGAGGCCCAGGCGGCGTGTTCACTTCCGTCACGAAAAGTCCTTCTGGTCGGCCACGCTGCTCAGACGTCGAGGAAGCGGACGTCGCGTGCGTTGGTGATGATGAAGTTCCTGCGGGCCTCGACGTCCTCGCCCATCAGCACACTGAACAGGTCGTCGGCCTGGGCGGCGTCGTCGAGGGTGACCTGGCGCAGCACGCGGGTGTCGGGGTTCATCGTGGTGTCCCACAGCTGGGAGGCGTTCATCTCGCCCAGACCCTTGAACCGCTGCACACCGTCGTGGAGCCGGGGGTCGCGCCGGCCGCGGGCGACGCCGTCCTCGATGATCGCGTCCCGCTCCCGGTCGGAGTACGCGTACGAGGCGTCCTCACCCTTGCGGTCCCACTTGATCTTGTACAGCGGCGGCTGGGACAGGTAGACGTGCCCGGCCTCGATCAGCGGGCGCATGAACCGGAACAGCAGCGTCAGCAGCAGCGTGGTGATGTGCTGGCCGTCCACGTCGGCGTCCGCCATCAGGATCAGCTTGTGGTAGCGCAGCTTCGAGATGTCGAACTCGTCGTGCACGCCGGTGCCGAGGGCCGTGATGAGCGCCTGGACCTCGTTGTTCTTGAGGACCTTGTCGATCCGGGCCTTCTCGACGTTCAGAATCTTGCCGCGGAGCGGGAGGATCGCCTGGAACTTCGGGTCGCGCCCGCCCTTGGCCGAGCCGCCGGCCGAGTCGCCCTCGACGATGAACAGCTCGCACTTCTCCGGCTCCGACCACTGGCAGTCGGCCAGCTTGCCCGGCAGGCCGCTGCCGCTCTCCAGCAGGGACTTGCGCCGGGTGAGGTCGCGGGCCTGCCGTGCCGCGATGCGGGCGCGGGCCGCCTGGAGCGACTTGTTGATGATCTCCTTGGCCTCGCCCGGGTTGCGCTCGAACCAGTCGCGCAAGTGGTCGTTGCAGGCCTTCTGGACGAAGGACTTCGCCTCGGTGTTGCCCAGCTTGGTCTTGGTCTGGCCCTCGAACTGCGGGTCGGCCAGCTTCACCGAGATGATCGCGGCCAGGCCTTCGCGGACGTCGTCACCGCTGAGGTTGTCGTCCTTGCCTTCCTTGAGGAACTTCTGCTCGCGCGCGTACCGGTTGACGATGGTGGTCAGCGCGGCGCGGAAGCCCTCCTCGTGGGTGCCGCCCTCGGCCGTGTTGATCGTGTTGGCGAACGTGTAGACCGACTCGCTGTAGGTGGCGTTCCATTGCATCGCGATCTCGACCGAGATGCCGTCGCCGTGCTCCTCGAAGTCGATCACCGAATTGTGGATCGCGTCCTTCTTCGAGTTGAGGTGCTTCACGAAGTCGGACAGGCCGCCCTCGTAGTGGTACGTGAGCACCTTGGGCTCGTCGTCGATGATGTGATCGGGCCGCTCGTCGGTCAGCGTGATCTTGAGACCCTTGTTCAGGAAGGCCATCTCCTGGAACCGGCGCGCGAGCGTCTCGAAGTTCCAGGCGGTCGTCTCGAAGATGTCCGGGTCGGGCCAGAAGCTGATGGTCGTGCCGTGCTCGTCAGTCGGCTCGCCCTTCTCGAGCGGCGCCGTGGGCTTGGCCGTCAGGTACTTCTGCCGCCACACGTGGCCGTCGGTGCGGACCTCGACCTCCAGGCGCGTCGACAGCGCGTTGACGACCGAGGCGCCCACGCCGTGCAGACCGCCCGAGACGGCGTACGACTTGCTGTCGAACTTGCCGCCGGCGTGCAGCACGGTGAAGACGACCTCGACGGCCGGCCTGCCCTCGGCGGCGACGATGCCCACGGGAATGCCGCGTCCGTGGTCCATCACGCGCACGCCGCCGTCGGCGAGCAGGGTGACCTCGATCAGGTCGTTGTAACCGGCCAGCGCCTCGTCGACCGCGTTGTCGACGATCTCGTAGACCAGGTGGTGCAGTCCGCGCTCACCGGTGGAGCCGATGTACATGCCGGGGCGCTTGCGGACCGCTTCCAGTCCTTCGAGAACGGTGATAGAGCTAGCGTCGTAGGACAAGTGCGAAATCCTCCTGCCGCGGACACGCGGCGGGCGGCACCGTGGATTGGCTGCCCCTGCCGTGCCCGTCACCGTCGTGAGTGCCCCGATGCGGCACCCAGGGAAATCGGCCCATGGGGCCGGGGTGACGCAAACCGGACGTGTCCTTGAGTCCGTTTACATTCTACCGGTCCGACCGACAACAGGTGGCATTCACGGGGGCTGTGATGCCCTGTCGCTTGACGATCATGTTTCCGAGCACCCCCCACACGGAACGGGGGTCGGAGCCTCACACGCGATTTTGGGCCGGTTCGGGCTCTCCACGGGTCGGTTCGACGCTCGTCACGGGCGGTTCGGCGCTCGTCACGGCCGGTTCGACGCTTGTCACGGGCGGTTCGGCGCTCGACGCGGGGCTCGCGAGGCGCGCGCCGCCACCCGCGCTCAGCCGTAGGTGTCGCCGGGCCCGCGGCTTCCGCGTACGCGCAGGCCGCCCTCCGGGCGGTGCCCGGAGCCCGGGCCGTGCACCTTGACCCGGGTCACGGTGCCGTCGCCGAGCTCCTCGTTCAGCCGCCTGACCAGGGTGGACGCGAGCAACCGCACCTGCGTCGCCCAGGCGGTGGAGTCGGCGGCGACCAGCACCTCGCCGTCCTCGAAGGTCTCCGGCCTGGTGTGGGCGGCCAGTTCCGGGCCGACGATCTCCGCCCAGCGGCCGAACACGCCGCCGACCGCGACCGGCTGTTCCCATCCCCGGGCGGCGAGCAGGTCGCGGATCGCCCGCCCGAACGGCAGCGGGTCCCCGGAGTCCCGCCGCGGGGCGCCCGCCCCGGACCGGCGGCGCGGCTCGGTCCGCGGAAGCTGTCCCCGCTTCAGCGCGTCCGCCTTCGCCTGGGCCAGCTTCTCCCGCGCGAGCGCGGCACCCCGCGCGACCGAGCCCTGCGGCGACTGTCCACCGGCTGTGGATATCTCATCGGACACGGGACACGCTCCCTTCCATCACGTCGAACCGGGCGCCGGTCAGCTCGGGGGGCACGTCGTCCGGCACCGCCGCCGTGATGAGCACCTGCTCGGCCGGGGCGACGATCTCGGTGAGCCGTCTGCGCCGCTGGCCGTCCAGCTCGGCGAAGACGTCGTCCAGGATCAGCACGGGGTCGCCGCCGTCGGCTCTCAGCAGGTCGTAGGCGGCCAGCCGCAGCGCGAGCGCGAACGACCACGACTCGCCGTGACTCGCGTAGCCGCGGGCCGGCAGCTCGCCCAGTCGCAGCAGCAGGTCGTCGCGGTGCGGGCCGACGAGGGTCACGCCGCGTTCCAGCTCCGACTGGCGAGCCTCCGCGAGGCCCGCCCGCAGGTGCTCGGCCAGCAGTTCCCGGTTTGTCCCCAAGGTGGGGATATCTGTGGATAACCCCGATGGCCGGTATTCGAGATCGGCGAGTCCCGACGACGGGGCGAGGGTGGCGTACGCCTTCGCCACGAGGGGGCGCAGCGCGTCCACCAGGCGTAGCCGCGCCGCCAGCAGTTCCGCGCCGTGGCGCACGAGGTGGGAGTCCCAGACCTCGAGCGTGCTCATGACGTCTCCCGCGCCCGCCGCGGCGAAGGCCACGTCGTCCTCCTGCCTGCGGCCGCCGCGCCGCCGTCCGGCCCGCGTCGCCGCGGCCGTACGGAGGAGGGCGTTGCGCTGCTTGAGCACGCGCTCGTAGTCGGCCCGCACGCCGGCGAACCTGGGGACGCGGGCCACGAGCAGGTCGTCCATGAAACGGCGGCGCTCCGACGGGTCGCCCTTCACCAGCGCGAGGTCCTCCGGGGCGAACAGCACGGTCCGCAGCAGTCCGAGGGCGTCGCGCGGCCGGGGGACGGGCGAGCGGTTCACCCTGGCACGGTTGGCCCGGCCCGGGTTGATCTCCACCTCGATCAGCGCGCGCCGGTCGTCCCTGACCACCGCCCCGCGCACGATCGCCCGCTGCGCGCCGTGGCGTACGAGCGGCGCGTCGGTGGCCACGCGGTGGCTCGAATGGGTCGCGAGGTAGCCCAGCGCCTCGACCAGGTTGGTCTTGCCCTGCCCGTTCGGGCCGACGAACGCCGTCGCCCCCGGTTCCAGCACGAGTTCGACCTCCGAGTAAGACCGGAAGTCGGTGAGGGACAGGCTCGCCACGTGCACCCCGCCAGGCTAGTGCCGGTGCCCGGCCTTCGTGTCCCGGCCGCGGAGCGCTGTGGACGATCGGGCGGGTATGAGCCGGTGATCCACAGCCTGTGGAGAATCGGCGCGAGCGTCAGCGCTCGGTTTCCACCGGCGGGGTGACGTCGGCGCCGGGGGCGTCGGCGCCCTTGCCGGTCTGACCCTCGGTGGAGGCGACCGCGTGCCCGCCGAACTGGTTGCGCAGCGCCGCGACCATCTTCATCGCGGGGGAGTCGGCCTGACGTGAGGCGAAGCGGGCGTACAGCGCGGCCGTGATGGCCGGCAGGGGCACGGCGTGGTCCACGGCGGCCTGGACCGTCCAGCGGCCCTCTCCGGAGTCCTCCGCGTAGCCCTTGAGCTCGGTGAGGTCGGGGTCCTCCTCCAGTGCCCGCACCATCAGGTCGAGCAGCCACGACCGGATGACGGTGCCGTGCCGCCAGCTCTTGAACGTCTCGGGGACGTTGGTCACGGCGTCGCTCGCCTCGAGCAGCTCCCAGCCCTCGGCGAAGGCCTGCATCATGCCGTACTCGATGCCGTTGTGGACCATCTTCGCGAAGTGGCCGGCGCCCACGCCCCCGGCGTGAACGAAGCCGTCCGCACCCTCGGGCTTGAGCGTGTCGAAGATCGGCATGAGCCGGCGGACGTGCTCCTCGTCGCCACCGGTCATCAGCGCGTAGCCGTACTCCAGGCCCCAGACGCCGCCGCTGACGCCCACGTCGACGAAGCCGATGCCGTGGGCGCCGAGGTCGGCCGCGTGCCGCTGGTCGTCCAGATAGTGCGAGTTGCCGCCGTCGATGACGACGTCACCCTCCGACAGCAGGTCGCGCAGCTGCTCGATCGTGCTCCGCGTGGGCGCCCCGGCGGGGACCATGACCCAGACCGCGCGCGGCGCCTGAAGCCTCTCCACGAGGTCCTTCAGGCTGCCGACGTCGCTGACCGAGGGATCGCGGTCGTAGCCCACGACCTCGTGGCCGCCGCGCCGCAGCCGCTCGGCCATGTTGCCGCCCATTTTGCCGAGCCCGATCATGCCGATCTGCATCTGAGCCACCCCTCAACCTCTGCGTCGTCCACAGCGTCGTCCACCGAGGCACGCGTACCCATGCATCGGGGGTCCATGCCCGCAGGAGATCGTACGCCCGGGGTGTCAGGGCCGGGTCAGCTGGACAACCGGATGGGCATGATGAGGTAGCGGTAGTCCTCGCTTCCGCCGTCGTCCACAGGCTTGCCCCCGGTGAGGATGGCGGGCTTGGTCGGCGTGGTGAACTGGAGCCGCGCGACGTCGGAGTCGATCGCCCCCAGGCCCTCCAGCAGGAACTGGTGGTTGAACGCGATGTTGATCTCGTCGCCGTCGAACTCGACCGGCAGCGCCTCCACGGCCTGCGCCTCGTCGCCGCTGCCGGCCTCCAGGACGACCTCTCCGCCGCGGAAGGCCAGCCGTACGGGGGTGTTGCGCTCGGCGACCAGAGCGACGCGCTTGACGGCCTCGACGAACGAGGCTGTGGACAGATCCGCGCGCGCGGAGAACTCGGTGGGCAGCAGCGAGCGGTACTTGGGGAATTCGGGGTCGAGCAGCCGGGTCGTCGTCCGCCGTCCGGAGCTGGAGAACCCGATCATGCCCTCGCCGGTGCCGCCGGCCGAGCTGAGCGCGATCTCGACCTCGGCGCCGCTGCCGCCCAGCGCCTTGGCGGTGTCCGCCAGCGTACGGCCGGGGATCATCGCCACGGCCTGGAAGCCGGGCTGCTCGGGCTGCCACTTCAGCTCGCGTACGGCGAGGCGGTAGCGGTCGGTGGCGGCGAGGGTCACGGTGTCGCCCTCGATCTCCATCCGCACGCCGGTGAGCATCGGGAGCGTGTCGTCCTTGCCGGCGGCGACGGCGACCTGACCGACGGCGGAGGCGAACACGTCGCTGCCGACCCGTCCGGCGGCCGGGGGCATGGCCGGCAGGGAGGGGTAGTCCTCCACAGGCATGGTGAGAAGTGTGAACCGGGCGCTGCCACAGGTGACCACGGCCTTGGCTCCGTCCACAACCAGCTCGACCGGCTGTGCGGGAAGCGCGCGGGTGATCTCGGCGAGGAGCTTGCCGGAGACGAGGACCACTCCCGGCTCCCCGGTCTGCACGTCGAGGGTCACCTCGGCGGAGACCTCGTAGTCGAAGCCGGACAGCTTCAGCCTCTGGTCGTCGGTCACCTCAAGCCGCATGCCGGCGAGCACCGGCACCGAGGGACGGGCCGGAAGGCTCCGTGCCGTCCACGCCACGGCCTCGGCGAGCACGTCGCGATCGATCCGGAACATCACGTGGATCAGCCTCCTGGGTGTCGCTGCTTCGTCAAGTCTTCACTCTCCCGCACCTGTGTGCCTCCAGAACCCCTTCTATGGTTCTTGAGTTCTTTAGAGGGAGAGATACAAGTCGCCTTATTAGGCAGTGTGGATATGTGGATGTCGAGCATTTTCGCAGCTCACGGGAGCTGATTCATCCACTGCCGGTGTGGGGGAGAGGTGGACGGGCCCCCTGTGGATTGTGGGCGGCCGCGCTGTCCCCACACCCGTTCCCCAGGCGGAGACCCCTCTGTCCACGAGTAATCCACCATGTTTCCACCGGTTGTCCACGGGGTAAAAGGGACAGCCGAGGTGGCTGTGACGAGTACGCACAGGGCGTCCCCAGCTCGTCCACGGGTGTTCCCCAAGTAGTCCCCAGCTTTTCCCCAAACTTGTCCCCAAGTGGGGACGGCGTGTTGGAGAGCCGGAGAGGGTGTGGGTATCGACGCGGCGGCCACCGAGGGCCGAAATTTTTGATCCACAGAGTTATCCACAGCTGTGCACTAAGCGTTGCGTGCGCGCTGCTTGATCCGTGTCGTCAACTCGTTGACCTGGTTGTACATCGAGCGCCGCTCGGCCATGAGCGACCGGATCTTACGCTCCGCGTGCATCACGGTGGTGTGGTCGCGCCCGCCGAACTGCTGGCCGATCTTCGGCAGGGACAGGTCGGTGAGCTCACGGGCCAGGTACATGGCGATCTGCCGGGCCGTGACGAGGGCGCGGGAGCGTGAGCTTCCACACAGGTCGTCGAGCGAGACGCCGAAGTACTCGGCGGTTGTGGACATGATGAGGGAGATGGTGATCTCCGGGCTCGCGTCCTCGCTGATGAGGTCCTTGAGGACGATCTCGGCGAGCTGGATGTCCACAGACTGCCGGTTGAGGCTGGCGAACGCGGTGACCCGGATCAGCGCGCCCTCCAGCTCGCGGATGTTCGTCGCGATGCGGCTGGCGATGTACTCCAGCACGTCGGGCGGCGCGGCCAGGCCCTCCTGGATCGCCTTCTTGCGCAGGATCGCGATGCGGGTCTCCAGCTCGGGCGGCTGGACGTCGGTGATCAGACCCCACTCGAACCGGTTGCGCAGCCGGTCCTCCAGCGTCACGAGCTGCTTGGGCGCCCGGTCGCTGGAGATGACGATCTGCTTGCTGGCGTTGTGCAGGGTGTTGAAGGTGTGGAAGAACTCCTCCTGCGTCTGCTCCTTGCCCTCGAGGAACTGGATGTCGTCGACGAGGAGGATGTCCACAGCGCGGAAACGGGAGCGGAATCCGTCGGCCTTGTGGTCGCGGATGGAGTTGATGAAGTCGTTGGTGAACTCCTCGGAGCTCACGTACCGCACCCGGGCGCCGTCGTACAGGCTCTGCGCGTAGTGGCCGATCGCGTGCAGCAGGTGGGTCTTGCCCAGCCCGGAGTCGCCGTAGATGAACAGCGGGTTGTACGCCTTGGCGGGGGCCTCGGCGACCGCGACGGCGGCGGCGTGCGCGAAGCGGTTGCTGGCGCCGATGACGAAGGTCTCGAAGGTGTACTTGGCGTTCAGCCGGGCCGGCTCGCCGGAGGTGCGGCCGCCCCGGGTGTCCCAGCGGTTCTGCCCGGCGCCGGGCACCGGCCCGGACACGGGGCCCGGCCCGGGAACCGGCTCCGGCTTGGGGGCCGCGGGCGGTTCGGGGGAGTAGCCGCCTGGCCGCTGCGGGAGGTCGGCCGGGGACATGTGCTGTGGAGGCTGTGGATACTGCTGGGCCTGTGGATAGTGCTGCCCGTGCGGCTCGGCGTCGCGCCGGATCGGGCCGTCCTCGCCTAAGGGGAAGCGGGGGGCCTGGGAACCGGCCTGTGGATAACCTGTGGACGGCGACTGTGGACGATGGTCCGCCGCCGGGGCGGAGGCGGGGTCGGACGGGGCGGTCATGCCGGCGCCGGGATCCACCATCACGGCGATCCGCACGGGCCGGCCGAGCTCCTGCGACAACGCGTGCACGATCAGAGGGCGCAGGCGTACCTCGATGACCTCCTTGGCGAAGTCGTTGGGGGCCGCCAGGAGAATCGTGTCGTTGATGAGGCCGGAGGGCTGCGTCATCTGCAGGAACGCCCGCTGCTGCCCTGAGACGCCCTCGTCGAGCAGGGTCCTGAGCGCCCGAGCCCATACAGCGTTGAGATCGACGCCTTCCATGGCTCGGCCCCTCCTCCCGTTGCGCGGCCCCGCTCGCCCGCCGCGATCCGTGTCGTGTCAGTTTCGTACGCCCCGCGGCACCGGCCCTCGTCCGGATGCCATCCACATATGATCCACATGATGTGCACAGCCCGCGCGTCCTCCCCGGGCACAATTCACGCTGATGGGGGGAAGGGCCGGACGGCCGACAGTAGCGGTGTGCGCAACCTGCGTTCAAGGCGTTGTCCACAGCCTAATGGGCCATGGTCGCTCGCCGTACTCGCTTGGCGGCACGGGTGCCGGTTTGACCTGACGTACGGTGGACCCGTAACGTGTCCCGGTCGGCTAATCACGCGACGGCTATTTCGCATGCCCGCGCATCTGACGAGCCGTGACCTTGGAATGTACCGCGCCCGCGGAACGCCGCGGACGTACTTGACGCCTGGAGCCCACCCGTGAGCAAGCGTACTTACCAGCCGAACAACCGTCGCCGCGCGAAGACCCACGGCTTCCGGCTGCGCATGCGCACCCGGGCCGGCCGCGCCATCCTGGCCGCGCGCCGCCGCAAGGGCCGCGCCGAGCTGACGGTCTGACAATCAGACGCCGCCCGCCCGTGTCGAGCGGAGCGGGCGGCCGTACGTCGATCGAGGAAGCCCGGTGCTGCCGTCCGCGTCCCGCATGCGGCGGGGTGACGAGTTCGCCGACGCGATTCGCCGTGGGCGGCGCGCCGGGCGTCCCACCCTGGTCGCACACCTGAACCTGCGCGACGCCGACGAGCCACCGCTGGTCGGCTTCGTCGTGAGCAAGGCGGTCGGTGGCGCCGTGGTGCGGAACCAGGTCAGGCGCAGGTTGAGACACCTCGTGCGGAACCGCCTGCCGATGCTGCCGAGAGGTAGCCTTCTGGTGGTACGCGCCAATCCACCGGCTGCGTCCGCGCACAGCGAGCACCTGGCCGCCGAACTCGACGTCGCGCTGAGTCGTTTACTCCGGCGGCGCGGGTCCGATTCCCGGGCTCCGACGGATGGACGGTCATGACAGCGCAGCAACCGACCCCGGCAGTGGTGCCCGGGGAGGCCGACCGGCCCGCGACCGGGCCGGTCGCTCGCGTGCTGCTCGCGCTCATCAAGTTCTACCGCGCCTTCATCAGCCCGATGCTGGGGCCGAGGTGCCGGTTCGAACCGTCCTGCAGCGCCTACGGGTTGGAAGCCGTCGCCGTTCACGGAGCGGCGCGCGGGGTATGGCTGACCGTCAGGCGCATCGGACGGTGTCACCCGTTCCACCCCGGAGGTTTCGACCCGGTGCCCCCACGCCGAGTCCGGTCTCACGACGAAACGCAAGGGAGCTAGCTCGGTGGAGCTGCCATTCCTGAACTGGCTGTATACGGCTGTGGCCTGGGTGATCACCCACATCCACGCCGGCTACAGCACATTCATCCCCGCCAGCAGCGGTCTCAACTGGGCGCTGACCATCATCACGCTGACCGTGCTGATGCGTCTGTTGATCTTCCCGCTCTTCATGAAGCAGATGCGCTCGTCGCGCAAGATGCAGGAGCTCGCGCCCAAGGTCCAAGAGCTGCGCAAGAAGTACAAGAACGACAAGCAGCGCATGAACCAGGAGGTCATGCGGCTGTACCAGGAGGGCGGCGCCAACCCGCTGGGGGGCTGCCTTCCGATCGTCGCGCAGTTCCCGATCTTCATCTCGATGTTCACCGTGCTGCGGGCCATCGCCGAGGACCGGGCCGTCTTCGGGATGTCCAAGGAGCTCGTGGAGAGCGCCCGGCACGCGCACGTCTTCGGTGCTCCGCTGCCGGCGACCTTCTTCACGAGCGCGGCGGACATCGAGAAGTTCAGCGCCGATCCGGTGGTCACGAAGATCGTGCTGGCGCTCTTCGTCGCCGTCAGCTCGCTCACCACGTTCCTCACCGTCCGGCAGAGCGTGACGCGCTCGATGGCGCAGATGCCGGACAACCCCATGGCGCAGCAGCAGAAGATCCTCATGTACATCTCGCCGCTGTTCGCCGTCTTCAGCCTGAACTTCCAGCTCGGTTTGATCCTCTACTGGGTGACCACCAACCTGTGGACCCTCGGCCAGCAGCACTGGTTCTACAGCCGCCACCCGATGCCGGTGGTGGACGAGAAGGGCAACGTCACCACTCCCGAGCCGACGAACGGGATCTTCACCAGGCTGGTGGGGAAGCCCAAGGCGGCGGAGCAGCCTGAGCCGGCACCCGCCCCCAAGATCGTCCGTCAGCAGCCGGCGCGCCAGCCTCGCAGCAAGCGCACCGGCAGCAAGAAGTCGTAGGAGAAGGAGAGTCCGGACGTGACCGAAGCTGAGGAGACCCTCAAGCCTGCTCCCGACATCGATGCCCTCGAACAGGAGGGCGAGATCGCGGCGGACTACCTTGAGGGCCTGCTCGACATCGCCGACCTGGACGGCGATATCGACATGGACGTCGAGGGAGACCGTGCCGTCGTCTCGATCGTGGGCATCAAGGGTGACGAGCTCGTGGGTCCCGGCGGAGAGGTGCTGGAGGCGCTGCAGGAGCTGACGCGCCTGGCCGTGCACCGCCAGACGGGGGAGCGTTCGCGGCTCATGCTCGATGTGGGCGGCTATCGGGAGCGGCGCCGGGCCGAGCTCACCAAGGTGGGCGCCGCGGCGGCCGACGACGTCAAGCGCACCGGCGAGCCGAAGGCGCTCAAGCCGATGACGCCCTTCGAGCGCAAGATCGTGCACGACGCCGTCGCGGCGGCGGGCCTGCGCAGCGAGTCCGAGGGCGAAGAGCCCCGCCGCTTCGTGGTGGTCCTGCCCGCCTGACCGCTTTTCACAGTTCCGACGCGGGGAAGCCGCCGGTCCCACATCCGGGACCGGCGGCTTTTCCGTCCTGTACGTGCCTCTGTCTCTTCCCCTCCCAGCCGGACCAGGGCGGCCGGCGGACGCCGGATGTACGGCTGGCCGTCGCCGAGGGGGGAAGGACGGTTACCCTTGGCCCAGAGCGTTCATGAATGAGTGAGTGATGACGGAGAGCAACGAGCTGCCCGAGGCGCCCCCGGTGGCGCGAGAGATCTTCACCGGCGAGGCGTTGGAGCGGGCCCGGCTGTTCGCCGAGTTGCTCGCCGGGCCGGGCGTGGTGCGGGGACTCCTGGGGCCGCGTGAGGTGTCCCGCATCTGGGACCGGCACCTGCTGAACTGCGCGGTCGTGGAGGAGGCGGTCCCGCCGGACTCGACCCTCGTCGACATCGGCTCGGGCGCGGGCCTGCCCGGGCTCGTGCTCGCGATCGTCCGCCCCGATGTGACGGTGACCCTGCTGGAGCCGCTGCTGCGCCGGACCGTGTTCCTGTCCGAGTGCGTGGAGGCGCTCAAACTCGACAACGTGGAGGTGCTGCGCGGGCGGGCGGAGGAACTGGCCCGAAAGCGCGTCTTCGACGTGGCGACTGCCCGTGCGGTCGCGCCGCTCGACCGTCTGCTGGCGTGGTCGATGCCGCTGCTGCACGAGGGTGGGGAACTGCTCGCGATGAAGGGCGAGCGGGCGCAGGAGGAACTGGACGCCGCCCGTCCCCAGTTGGAGGCGTTCGGGGTGAGGCACGTCGAGTTGATCACAGTGGGGCACGGTAGGGTCGAGCCGCCCGCGACCCTCGTTCGCGTCGTCGCCGGACGGTCACCGCGAACGGACACGCGGAGGCGACGAAAGAGGTGAGCCGGTGGCGGACGCCGGATCAGGCGGTGTGACAGCGGGCCTGGGTTGGCCGGAGACCCGGCTCCCCCTACGCTGGGAGATCGCGACAGCAGGCCGGTCCTCCGGGGTGGGCTGGCCTCGTCCCTCTGCTTCGCCGGTCGAAAGGACGACGACCGTGTCCCAGACCCCCCTTAGCCCTGGCGATTCGCCGCTGGTACGAGAGGCACTGAGTTCTGTGGTTTCACGTGAAACAGCCGCACCCCCGCAGGCGGCTGCGCCTTCCGTCGGTTACTCGACGCGCGACGAGGGGGCCTGGCCCCGGCCTTCCCGGTGCCGCGTGATGACCGTGGCCAACCAGAAGGGCGGCGTAGGCAAGACCACCACAGCCGTCAACCTGGCGGCCGCGCTGTCCATGCACGATCAGCGCGTCCTCGTGGTCGATCTCGACCCACAGGGCAACGCGTCCACCGCGTTGGCGACGGAACACCGGTCGGGGATGCCGTCGGTGTATCAGGTCCTCGTGGACGACATGCCGCTGTCGCAGATCGTGAAGCCGGTCCCCGAAATGCCGAACCTGTTCTGCGCTCCCGCCACCCTCGACCTCGCGGGCGCGGAGATCGAGCTGGTTCCGATGGTCGGCCGGGAGACCCGTCTGCGCCGGGCGCTGGCCTCGTTCGACGCGATGGAGTTCGACTACATCCTCATCGACTGTCCGCCGTCGCTGGGACTGCTGACCGTGAACGCCATGGCGGCGGCACAGGAAGTGCTGATCCCCATCCAGTGCGAGTATTACGCCCTTGAGGGGCTCACCCAGCTCCTGCAGAACGTCGAGCTGGTGCGCGCGCACCTCAACCAGACGTTGGCGGTCACGACCATCCTGCTCACGATGTACGACGGCCGGACCCGCCTCGCTTCTCAGGTGGCCGAGGAGGTGCGATCCCACTTCGGCGACACCGTGCTCGACGCCGTCATCCCCAGGAGTGTCCGTGTCTCCGAGGCGCCCAGCTACGGGCAGTCGGTCATGACGTACGACCCGGGCTCGAGCGGAGCGCTGGCGTACATGGGCGCCGCGCGCGAGATCGCCTACCGCGCGGCGGCCCTCGCCGGCGCCTGACAGAGCCGCGCGCAGCGCGAACGGCGCGTTGGCGACGGGGCTCGCCCGGACGGGACAGCACCCTTTTGGGTCCTCCGAAGCATGCAGCGCACTGGGTGATTGAATGCGCTGAGCTCAGTCGTCACCGCGCCGGCCGGAAGGTCCGGAAGGTTCGGCCCTCGCCCAGTCCACCCGGCGCTCCGCGGTGCCGTGGGCTGGGCGGCGCATGGTTGAGACGTCACTGCGCCGGCCGGAAGCTCCGGTCCTCGCGAAGCCCGCTCCGCTGGGCCTTCGCTGCGGTCCTCCCTCCCGCCCGCTCCGCTCCTCCCCCGGTGATGCTGGGCGTTGGGCGGGTTTGTACACAGCTCGATGCGCGAGACTCATGGGGACGCCGTCACAGCGGTACTCTCTCCTGGTGTGTGCGTGCCGGTGCCCAGTGACCCCGAGTCGCTGGGCACCGCCTTCTGTGCGGGTATGAGGGAGCAGCGGTGAGCCAGCAGCGTCGGGGACTGGGCAAGGGTCTTGGGGCTCTGATCCCCACAGGACCGATCGTCGAACCGGCGTCCATGGCGAGCGTTTCGCCTGCCGGCCCACCGACGGCTGTGCCGGGAGTGGACGTGGGTGGCCTGCGTCCGGTGGAGGGCGCCTACTTCCAGGAGATCGAGGTCGACTCCATCTCCCCGAACCCGCGGCAGCCGCGCGAGGTGTTCGACGAGGACCGTCTCGACGAACTCGCGGCATCCATCAAGGAGGTCGGCCTGCTGCAGCCGGTCGTCGTCCGTGCGGTGGAGGGCGGTCGCTTCGAGCTGATTATGGGGGAGCGGAGGTGGCGCGCCTCGCAGATCGCGGGGTTGGACCGCATTCCCGCGATCGTCCGGAGCACCCAGGACGACGAGATGCTCCGTGAGGCGCTCATCGAGAACCTCCAGCGGGAGCAGCTCAACGCGCTGGAGGAGGCGGCGGCCTACCAGCAGCTTCTGGACGACTTCGGCGCCACCCACGAGGTGCTGGCCAGAAAGGTGGGGCGGTCCCGCTCGCACATCAGCAACACCCTGCGCCTGCTGAATCTCCCGCCCGAGGTGCAGCGCCGGCTGGCGGCCGGAGTCATCAGCGCCGGGCACGCGCGGGCGCTGCTCGCGCTCAACGATCCCGCCGCCCAGGAGCGGCTGGCGAGCCGGATCGTGGCGGAAGGGCTGTCCGTACGGACCGTCGAGGAGATCGTGGCCCTGGGCGAGGCGACGGCGGGACCGGCTCCGCGCAAGCCTCGGGCGAAGAAGCCGACCGCCCCGGCGCTCCGCGACCTGGCGGACCGGCTCTCTGACCACTTCGAGACAAGGGTGAAGGTCGACCTCGGCAGCCGGAAGGGCCGCATCGTCGTCGAGTTCTCCACGATCGACGACCTGGAGCGGATCATCGACACGATGGCGCCGGAGGCCGCCAACGCGATGCGCAGTAGGGGCATCACGACCGACTAGTGCGCTGTCCACCCTCCTGCCGTGATGGGGGAGCGGAGCCGAAGGGAGCGAGGACCGCAGCGAAGGTCCAGCGAAGCGGACTTCGCGAGGACCGGAGGTTCCTTCCAGCGCAGTGACCAACCCCGCCGGGAGGTCATCGACACCCAGAGCCGCAGGGTTTCACGTGAAACACGGGCCTGAGGGCGTGGTTGAGCTCGGTTGTCGGCACCGTCCCACCCCTGTGCTCACCAGACGTCCATGAGGCGGGGAGCGGAGCGGAAGGGAGCGAGGACCGGAGGTTCCTTCCAGCGCAGTGACCAACCCCGCCCAGAGCTCGCCGACACCCCGGCAGCATGGGTTTCACGTGAAACACACGGTGGACCCAGCTCTCGGCGCCCTCGGCCAAGGTTGGTGGTAGTTATCCGCGCTGCGCAAATCGTGAACGTCCACAGGCCCGCACCGTCAGAGTGACGGACGGCCCGGCCGACGGTGGTTTGCCTTCACGCCCCTCCAGGCGTGATCGCAGCCTGGAGGGGCGTTTCACGTGAAACGGGGGTGAGATCAGGCTCGGGTGGCGGCCAACTCGAGGAGCCCCTTGCACAGGGTGCCGAGGTCTCGGCCCGCAGCCTCCGCGGCCATCGGCAGCAGGGATGTCTCCGTCATGCCGGGTGCCACGTTGACCTCGAGGAAGTACGGCTTGCCGGAGCCGTCGACGATGAGGTCGGTGCGGGAAAGGTCGCGCAGGCCGAGGGCGGTGTGCGCGGCGACCGCCATTCCGGCGCACGCCTCGGCGACCTCGGGGGAGAGCCGGGCCGGTGCGAAGAACTCCGTCTGGCCGGCCGTGTAACGGGCCGCGTAATCGTACACACCCCGATCGGGCACGATTTCCACCGGCGTCAGAGCGACCGGCCCGTCGCCGAGATCCACCACGGAGACCGCGACTTCCACGCCCTGGACGTACCGCTCGATGAGCGCGGTGTCGCCGTAGGCGAAGCAGCCGACCATCGCGGCGGGCAGTTCCTCCGCCGTGCGGACGATGGACGCGCCCAGCGCGGAGCCACCGCGGGAAGGCTTGACGAAGAGCGGCAGGCCGAGCCGATCGATGATGCGGGCCAGCACGGCCGTGGCGCCGAGATCATGGAACGTCTCCTTGGGCAGCGCCACGGAGTCGGGCGTGTTGAGCCCCCAGGAGCGGACGACGGCCTTCGCCGTGGGCTTGTCGAAGGAGACCCGGCAGGCGTCCGGCGTCGCCCCCACGTACGGCACGTCGAGCAGTTCCAGCACCGACCGGATGGCGCCGTCCTCGCCGGCGCCGCCGTGCAGGGTGACGAACACCGCGTCCGGCGGGTCCGCCAGCACGGCGGGCACGAAGGTGGCGTCCGCGTCGCGCGTCTCCACGTCCACACCGACCGCCCGCAGCACCTCCGCGACGCGGCGTCCGGAGCGGATGGAGACCTCACGCTCGTAGGAGAGCCCTCCCGCGAGGACGAGCACGTGGCCCAGATCGCTCATGACGCCTCACCGCCCATGCGGACGGCGGCGGCGCCGGTTCCGGTCCGCGCCCCCTTCCACGGACGCACGGGGGGCGATCCTTGGGTCATCGTTCGCTCGCTCACGAAGAGGGCCTTTCTCGCCTCGAGAAGTCAGTACGGCCAGCCTGAACAGGCTAGTGCCCCGCCCGCGCCGGTGTGTCCCCCGGTTCGCCAAGCCATCCCAGGCGGGCGTGGCGCACTTCCATCCATAGCGTAGGAGCCGCCCATGAGGTCCCATGGGCGGCTCCTAGGTCGCAGGGGGCGGCGGCCGTACGCGCTTTAGGCGAGATCCGGGCTGGGGGTGTCGACGCCCGCGTGTCCCGGAGCGGAGCCGGTGCCGAACGTGTCCCGCAGCCTGAGCTCCTGCTCGATCACGCCCGCCAGGCGGCGCACGCCCTCCTTGATGCGGTCCGGCTCGGGATAGCAGAACGACAGGCGCATGTTCCGCGCGCCGCCGCCGTCGGAGTAGAAGCCGGTGCCGGGCACGAACGCGACCCGCTCGGCGACCGCACGGGGGAGGATCGCCTTCGAGTTAAGTCCCTCGGGCAGCGTCATCCAGACGAAGAACCCGCCGGCGGGGCGGGTCCATGTGCAACCGGGCGGCATGAGCACGTCGAGCGCGCCCAGGAGCGCGTCACGCCGCTCGCGGTACAGCTCACGGAACGACTTGATCTGCTCGCGCCACGGCTGGGTGGCGAGATACTGGCCGACGGCGAGCTGGGTGAAGGACGAGTGCGACAGCACCGCCGACTCCATGGCCAGGACCAGCTTGTCGCGTACGGCGTGCGGGGCGAGGGCCCAGCCGACGCGGAAGCCGGGGGCGAGGGTCTTGGAGAACGAGCCGAGGTAGACCACGCCCTCGGGGTCGTCGGCGCGCAGCGCCCGCATCGGTTCCCCGTCGAAGCCGAGCAGGCCGTACGGGTTGTCCTCCACCACCAGAACCCCGGCCCTGTTGCAGATCTCCAGCACCTGGCGGCGGCGCACCTCGTTCAGCGTCACACCGGCCGGGTTCTGGAAGTTGGGGATCGTGTAGAGGAACTTGACCCGGTTGCCGGCCGCATGGAGTGCGTAGATGGTCTGGGCGAGGGCTTCGGGGATGAGGCCCTGGTCGTCCATGGCGATGTGCACGACCTTGGCCTGGTAGGCGCTGAACGTCCCGAGCGCTCCGACGTACGAGGGCCCTTCGGCGAGCACGACGTCGCCGGGGTCGATGAAGATCCGGGTGATCAGGTCGAGCGCCTGCTGCGAGCCCACCGTGACGACCACGTCGTCGGCGTTCGCCTCGATGCCCTCCATGCGCATGACCTCGCAGATCTGCTCGCGCAGGGCGGGGTCGCCCTGCCCGGAGCCGTACTGCAGGGCCACCGAGCCGCGCGTGCTGACCAGGTCGGCGACGAGCTCGCTGACCAGGTCGAGGGGGAGCGCGTTGACGTACGGCATGCCGCCGGCGAGCGAGACCACCTCGGGCCTCGACGCGACGGCGAAGAGAGCTCGGATCTCGGAGGCGACCATGCCGGTGGCGCGGGCGGCGTACCGGTCGACGTAGGCGTCAATGCGCGACCCGTGGGCCGCGTTAGTCCGACCGTGATCAAGCTCTTGTGCCACGGTCCACCTCCGATCACGTAGCCAGGAAATCCAGAGTACGGTAACGCGCCACGCCCATCACAACTGGGTATTGACCATCAATGGCCCCTTTTCTTGCATTCCTGTCCCACTGGTTTCGGCCCGGCCAACCCCTTTAATGCTCGTCGGCGGCTGTTCGTGGCGCACCCGCTCCTGCCCTTCCGCTGAGTTACGATGCGACCTGGAGACGCCGTTTTCGCGCGCTTTTCTGGCAGGACTCCTGACGGGGATTGGGGCATCACGTGTCGCGTCGGCTGGTCAACGTCACCCTCGACAATCTCGATGACCTGCCGCGCCGGTGCCGGCGGTGTGTGTTCTGGGAGCTCGATCCCGTCAGCGGCGAGCGCGCGGTGGAGGCGGGGGACCCGGGGCTGGAGAAAGAGGCGTGGATCTCCGCGACCCTGCTCGAATGGGGCAGCTGCGGCAAGATCGCCTATGTCGACGGGGTCGCGGCCGGGTTCGTGCTCTACGCTCCGCCGCTTTACGTCCCACGCTCGGTGGCGTTCCCCACGTCTCCGGTCAGCTCCGACGCGGTGCTGCTGATGACCGCGCACATCGTGCCGGAGTTCACCGGCGGAGGCCTGGGCCGGATGCTCGTGCAGGGCGTCGCCAAGGACCTGACCCGCCGCGGCGTCCGGGCGATCGAGGCGTTCGGCGACCTGAAGTGGGAGCAGCCGGGCGGCTGCGTGCTGCCCGCGGACTACCTGCTGTCGGTCGGGTTCAAGACCGTCCGCCCGCATCTGCGCTTCCCCCGGCTCCGGCTGGAGCTCAAGACGGCCGTGTCGTGGCGCGAGGACGTCGAGGTGGCGCTGGAGCGGCTGCTGGGCTCGATGTCCCCGGAGAGGGCCCTGCGGCCCGTCTGAGGGGATCTCAGCGGTACGTGTGGCCGCTGACGACACAGGAGCCCCCCGCGCGAGTGCGCGGAGGGCTCTGCTTTGTAACGGAGGGCTCTGCTTCCGGCGTCAGATGACGCCGTCGAGTTCGCGCAGCAGCATGGCCTTCGGCTTGGCGCCGATGATCTGCTTGACGACCTCGCCACCCTTGTAGACGTTCATCGTCGGGATCTGGAGCACGCCGTAGTCCCGCGGCGTGACGGGGTTCTCGTCGATGTTCAGCTTGACGATCGTCAGCTTGTCGGCGTGCTCGGTGGCGATCTCCTCGAGGATCGGCCCGACCTGACGGCACGGACCGCACCACTCGGCCCAGAAGTCGACCAGAACCGGCTTGTCGCTCTTGAGGACCTCGGCCTCGAAGCTCGCGTCCGTCACGCTCTTGATCGCGCCCACGGTATTTCTCCCCTTGCGTGAGTGGTGTGGCGGTGCAGACAACCGCGGGGACCGTCCCCGCATTCCCGATGCCGGGACTCAGGCGTTCAGCGTCAGCCAGCGCTCGGCGTCGAGCGCCGCCGCGCATCCGGTCCCGGCCGCCGTGATCGCCTGACGATAGGTGTGGTCGACGACGTCCCCGGCCGCGAACACTCCGTCGATGTTCGTGCGCGTCGACGGGGAATCGACCTCGATGTACCCCTCAGCGTCGAGATCGACCTGACCCTTGACGACGTCGGTGCGGGGCTCGTGCCCGATCGCTATGAACACGCCCCCCACGGGGAGGTCGGTCTCCTCGCCGGTCTTGACGTTGCGCACCCGCACCCCGGACACCCGCTCCTCGCCGAGCACGTCGGCGATCTCGCTGTCCCAGACGAAGCGGATCTTCTCGTTCGCGAACGCCCGATCCTGCATGATCTTGCTGGCGCGCAGCGAGTCGCGGCGGTGGATCACCGTCACCGACTTCGCGAACCGGGTCAGGAAGATCGCCTCCTCCATCGCCGTGTCACCGCCGCCGACCACCACGATGTCCTGGTCGCGGAAGAAGAACCCGTCGCACGTGGCACACCAGGAGACGCCCCGGCCGGACAGCCGCTTCTCGTTGTCCAGCCCCAGCTCGCGGTAGCTCGAACCGGTGGCCAGGATGACCGCCTTGGCGTAGTAGGTGTCGGTGTAGGTCTTGACGACCTTGGGGTCGGCCCGCAGGTCCACCTCGACGACGTCGTCGGCGACCAGCTCGGCGCCGAACCGCTCGGCCTGCTTGCGGAAGTTGTCCATCAGGTCCGGGCCCATGATGCCGTCCGGGAACCCGGGGAAGTTCTCCACGTCGGTGGTGTTCATCAGGGCGCCACCCGCGGTGACCGAACCCTCGAAGACGAGCGGCTTGAGGTCCGCGCGCGCGGTGTAGACGGCCGCCGTGTAGCCGGCCGGCCCCGACCCGATGATGATCACGTTTCGAACGTCGCTCAACGGACCCGCCTTCTTCGATCCCGGTGGATGTGCAGTGCCGTCAACAGATCCTAGGCCCCGGTCATTCCCGGGCCGACCCCTGTCATGACGAAGCCCCCCGGAGGTCGCGGGGGGCTTCGTCACTGCTGATGGTACGGCTATCGCCGCGCGGTCACTTCCAGGAGGCCAGACCCTCGGGGCGCAGCTTGCGGCACCCGGAGTCCACCACGACCACCCTGACGGCGTTCATGCTCTTGTCCTCCCAGAACGCCATGATGGTGGCCTCGTTGCCGTTGTAGAGAGCCTTGTCGACGCCGATCGGCGTGCGGTCGAGCTCGTTCGAGAACCGCTTGACGCAGGTGTCGAGGTCCTCGTCGTCGTTGGTGCCGGAGCCGGGCGCCACGCCGAAGTACCCCAGCAGCGGCCCGCGCAGCTCCCGGCTGGTGTAGTTGTGGCCGCTGGCGTAGGTCGAGTAGGTCAGCGCCTGGACCTTGGCCGGGCTCTGGCCGGGCTCGCCCTGGCTCACCATCTGCTGCGACGGCGAGTCGCCGAACGAGAGCAGCCCGGTGGCGAGACCGCCGCTCCCGATCACCACGGCCGCGGCCGCGGCGACCGCGGCGGGCATGGCCCACGCGCGCCGTCTGGACGCCTTCCCGCCCGCCGTACGCGTCCCGGAGCGGCGCCTGGCCGGCCGGATCGTGCCGTCGTCGGCGACGACTCCCAGTGGAGCGACCGGCGCGAGCTCGCGCTCCGGCTCCGCGGAATCGGCCACCGTGGTTTCGACCAGAGGCTCGACCGTCTCCCACGGGACGCTCTCCAATGGAGCGCTGTCCCAGGGGGCGTCCCGCATGATGCGGTCCCAGTCCGGAGCCTCGGCGGCCAGTGCCCGGTCTATGCGCTTGGCGACGCCCAAAGGCATCGCCGGCACCGGCACCGCCGCCAGGACCTCTCGGACCGCGGCCAGGTCGGCAAGGCTCTCCCCGCAGGGGTCGCAGACCGCGAGATGCTCGCGGACCCGCCGGGCCGTCGTGTCGTCGAGGAGACCCTCCGCCAGCTCGGCGAGAACCTCCAGGTCGTAGTGCGTGTCACCCGTCACGAAGTTCTGCTCCCTTCCCGGATGAGACGCGAGTGAGGTCAGATCGGTTCCGCAGATGCGAAAGAATCGGGGCGAGTTTCGCGCGGCCCCGCGCACAGCGGCTCTTCACGGTGCCCGGGGGGACCCCCAGCACCGCCGCCGCGTCGTCCACCGCGTACCCCATCATGTCGACCAGCACGAGAGCCGCCCTCTGGTCGGGCGGCAGCAGCTTGAGCGCCGCCGTGACCTCCAGGGAGACCTCGCGCTCGCCCGCGTGGTCGGTGGCCGGGGCGTCGCGCTCCGCGGCCTCGATGAGCTCGTCGTCGGCGACCGGGCGCACCGACTTGCGGCGCATGCGGTCGAGACAGGCGTTGACCACGATGCGGTGGAGCCACGTCGTGACCGCCGCCTCGCCGCGGAAGCTGTCCGCCTTGCGGTACGCCGAGACGAAAGCGTCCTGGACCGCGTCGGCCGCCTCGTCGGGATCGCCGAGCGTACGCAGGGCGACCGCCCACATGCGGTCGCGGTGCCGCCTGACGATCTCGCTGAACGCGTGAGGGTCACCGCCGAGGTGGCGGGTCAGCAGATCGGCATCGGACATCGCGCGGCGCGCGTGCTCAGCCGTCGGGGGATTGTCTGGTGGGGAGTTCACAAGTCCCTGCTATGCCGATCCGGGGGAATGCACCGTTACGTCGTAGATAGTGCCACGATACTGCCCGTTGTAGGGGGGAAGTCGGGTGAACCAGATCAAAACGTACTGGCCGGTGGTGGCCTTTTCCGGAGTGAGCGTCACCGAACCCGACGCGCCCTTCTTCTCCGCCACGGTCTTCAAGGAGGACAGCTCCGCCGCGTCGCCCACCTTGAGCTGCACCGTCGCGCCGCCTCCGGTGCCCAGGGAGACGACCACGTCGGCGATGGGGACCGGCTTGCCCATGTCGAGGATGAGCCCGACGCCGTCCTTGAGCCGTCCCAGGTCGGCACTGCTGTAGCTGTCGGTGTGCCAGTCGGTGGACGGCTTGCCGTCGACGGCGAGCGGGGCGATCTCCGGCTTCTCGGCGCGGTCGGAACCGAGGGGGTCGAACCCCGCCGCGCTCACCGCCTTGACCGTGACCGGCTTGAGCGAGGGGGACGGGGACCGCGCGGCGTCCGACTGGGCCACCCCTCTCGGGGTGTTGCCGAGGTTCTTGCCCACGGTCCAGGCGCCCACGCCGACGGCGGCCATGACGAGCAGGACGATGACGGTCAGCAGGATCTTGCTCGCGGTGCCCGTCTGCGGGCGCGGCGGAGGGACCATCGTCATCTGGGACGGCATGCGCGGCGGCATGGTCGACATGCCCGGCCCGTCCGGCGCCTCGCTGCGCAGGTTCAGCGCGGGCGGCGCGGTGGTGACGGGGGCCGGCGCGGGACGGGGCACCTGGGCGAGGGCCTCGGCCACGTCGGCCGGGGTGGCCAGCGGCGGCTGCCCTCGCCGGGACTCCTGCAGCAGCGCGCGGCAGGTGATGGCGTCCAGATAGCCGGGGACTCCCGCGGTGACCTGCCGCGGAGTGCAGACCTTGCCGTCGTCCAGCGGTGCGGTGGGCAGCCCGCAGTCGGAGTCGCCGGGCCAGTGGCCGGTCAGCGCCGCGTAGAGCAGACGGCCCAGCCCCTCGGCGTCCTCCCGGGCGGGCTCGTCGCTGCTCAGGTCGAGGATCGCGGCGTCGACGGCGAGCCCGAGGAGCTTGACCGTGCCGCCGCTCGTCCAGACCAGGCGCCCGGGGGTGAGGTGCAGGTGGATGAGGCCGGCCGCGTGCGCGTGCGCCAGGGCCTCGGCCGCCTCGGCGACCAGGGCCGCGCCGCGCTCGGGCTCGATCGGCCCGCTTTCCAGCAGGTCGAGCAGCGAGTCTCCGCTCACCCACTCGCTCACGACGTACGCGGTGCCGTCCTCGTCGGCCGCGTCGAAGACCTGGGTGAGACGGGGGTCGGTCAGGCGGCTCGCCACGCGGGCGGCGGTGACCACCTCCTGGACCCGGGGGAAGTCGGGCGCGAACGTGTGGACCGCGACCGGCCGGGCGAGGATCTCGTCCAGGGCCTTCCACAGGGTCGCACCGGCGGACTCGTGCACCCGGTCCTCGAGGCGGAACCGATCCGCCAATCGGGTCCCCGGTTCGACCGTGGACATGCTCATACGGCCGCTCCGCTCCGCGGCCCGTCGGCATGCCTCAGCCGATGCCGGGTGGTTCCGCCCACGCCTTCCCGCTTCCGCTCGCCGGTCCGATACTCCAGATCGCGTCCCTGAGACCTCCTGCCTGCCGCCTCCACCGGTCGGACAAGATCTGCGGGACGCACTCCCTGGCGCACCATGCTAGTGCCGTGCCGCTTGTGCCCGCCTTCCCGATGGAAAACGTCCGAATCGGACTTCTGGGTTACCTTCCAGTTGCCGGTCGCTCTTGAGGACTCTTACCGTCCTACCCGGCTTGCGACAAGTCCAATGATGGAGCGGACCTCGGGCACCCGCAGCCGGTGCGCGGCCACCATGTACAGCAGCAGCCCCGCGCCGCCGCCCACCGCGAGCACCACGGCCGAGCTCACCGCGGTGATCGAGGTGAGCTCCCTGGCCAGCCACAGGACCGCCAGCGCCAGCGCGGCGGCCGGGATCGCCGCCGCGTACATCCGGCCGAGTCCGGCGGTGACCTCACGGCCGCCGAGCCCGCCGACCTTCCGGCTCGCCAGCACCCACGCGACGACGCAGAGCACGATGTACGTGATCAGGTAGGAGAACGCCAGCCCGATGATGACGTACCGGTCGGGAAGCGTGAAGTAGGCGACCAGGCTGAGCGTCGCGTTGATCGCCACGTTCACCCCGGCCATGATCGCCGGGGTGCGGGTGTCGCCGAAGCTGTAGAAGACCCGCAGCAGGAGCTGGAAGATCGAGAACGGCACGAGCGCGACGCCGAACACCTGCAGCACGTGGCCGATGTAGATCGCGTCGGTCGTGGTCATGCGGCCCCACGAGAAGATCAGCGTGGTGACCGACGGCCCGAGCACCATCAGCAGCAGCCCCGCCGGGACGATGACGGACGAGACCAGCCGCACCGCCGAGGCGAAGTCCGTGCGCACCGAGTCCAGCTCGCCGTCGGCGACATGCCTGCTCATCCTCGGCAGCATCGCCGTGATCACCGACACCGCGATGATCCCGTACGGGAGCTGGAAGAGCTGGAAGGCGTACGCCCACGCGCTGTTGCCGGCGCCGGGGGCCCGTGCGCCCGCACCGGTCGCGAGCTTGGTGGTGACCCAGAAACCGACCTGGGTGATGCCGGTGTAGGCGAAGGTCCACACGGCGGCCCTGGCCGCCTCTCCCAGGCCGGAGCCGCGCAGCCCGAGACGGGGACGGAACCGGAAGCCCGCCCGGTGCAGCGCGATGATCAGCACGAGGGCCTGGGCCACGATGCCGCCGGTCGTGCCGAGACCGAGCAGCGTGAGGTCGCGCTCGCTCACCTTCTCGATGTCGGACGTCCCGACGGCGTAATAGGCGGCCAGGACGCCCATGACCACGATGTTGTTGAGCACCGGCGCCCACATCGGGGCGGCGAACCTGTCCCGGGTGTTGAGGATCGCGCCGGCCAGCGAGCCGATCCCGAAGAACGCGATCTGGGGGAGCATGTACCTGGCCAGCGTGGCGGCCACCTCGACCTTGTCCTCGGACCAGTTCGAGGCGGTGTAGAGATCCATGATCGGACGGGCCAGCAGCACGCCGACCAGTGCGACGGCCGTCAGCACGATCACCGCCAGCGTCATCAGCCGCTGTTCGAACGCCTGGCCCCCGTCGGGGTCCCGCTTCTGCGCCCGGACGATCACCGGCACGATCACGCTGCTCAGCACGCCCTGCAGCAGCAGGTCCAGCAGGATGTACGGGATCATGTAGGCCGCGTTGTACGCGTCGCCCAGGGCGAAGGTCCCGATGGCGGCGGCGAGCATCGCCGTACGGACGAAGCCGGTGAGCCGCGAGGCCATCGTCCCGGCCGCCATGATCGCGCTGGCCCGCAGCATCCTGCTCATGGTGTTCCTGGCCGCCTTCCTCCGGATGGTCCCGACTACGGTGACTGGGTGCGCTCGGCCGGGACGGCTCCCGGCCGGTCCCCGGGCGGGCCCTCCTCGTCCGGCGGCCCGTCGAACGGGAACGCCTTGCGCGACCTGCGGCGCAGGACGCGCATCACCACGGCGGCCAGCATGATGACCACGGCCGCACCCACGATGACGAGGGCGATGCCGGTGTAGCCGGTCGCGCGCACGACGACGCGCACCGCGCTGCCGTACCTCTCGCCCTCGTCGGTCAGCAGCTGCACGGAGATGCTCGCGTCGCCGCCGCCGTTGCGGACGATCACCGGCACGTTCACGAGCTGGCTGCGCCCCGCGAGGATCCTCGTGGTGGGGGTCACGTAGACCCCTCCGGGGGCCTCGCGTTCGTCGATCGCGAGCCGTGACTTGTTGCCCGAGGTGACCCGGATCTTGATCTGGATGTCCTTGTCCAGGTTGTTGGCCACGCTGACGGGGACCTGGCCGTTGCTGCCCGCGACCGCGCGCGGGGTGTCGAGCACGGACACGTGGCCGATGCGGTCGTCGATCGCCTTCTGCACCTGGCCGGCGAAGGAGACCGCCCGCTTGCCGTCGCCTCGCCAGGAGGCGGAGGCCAGCCGGAGGATGGCCGTGTGGAAGACGTCCGTGTGCTCCTCCGTGACGGTGGCCACGGCGTCGGCCTTGCGCTCCAGCTTGCGTACGGTGGCCAGATAGGAGCGGCTCAGCTCGGCCTGGCGGTCGCGGTCGGTGTAGGTCAGGTCGCCGCGCGGCGTCCCGGCCCGGCCGGGCTTCACCGAGTCGAGCGAGGTCATGCGCAGCCAGGGCGCGCCGGAGACCGCCTGCAGGAGGCCGGAGACGAACGCCGGGTCGGGGGTCCACAGGTGTGTTTCGGGCGCCGCGATCACCGTGCGGGAGGCCGTCTTCGCCGTCGCGTCCTGCCCGGCCTGCCCGGCCTGGCCGAGCTGGCCGAACGGACCGGTCCGCTGGCTCTGCTGCTCGAAGGCGATCATCGCGGTCTCGGCGAGGAACCGCTGCCGCGCGAGCATCGCGGCCCCGGGAGCGGACACGTCCCCGCCGAGGAGCTTGCCGAGCGTGGGGTCGGCGAGCAGCGCGGTGACCGGGTTCTCCGCGACGGTGTCGAGCCTCGCCGCGGCGTCGGGAGTGGTCGGCTCCGGGGGGAGGGCGGGCTGCCCGTCCTGCGTGACGGCCCGCGGCGGCAGCGCGTCCCCCGACAGCAGCACGGACGTGACGCCCGACATCGCCAGCTCGTCCACCGCGTCACGGTCGATCTTGCCGCCGGCCGGCCACGCGGTGGTGCCGCGGATCTCCCGGCCGAGCAGTTCGGTCGCGAGCGCGGCCCCGCGCTGCACGGACGCCGCGGCCTGCTTGTCGAGACCGTGGTGCACGAGCGCGGCCACGTCCGGATCGGCGTACGGCGTGGCGACGACGGTCTTGTCCGTCAGCGCGCTGCGCAGCCCGTTCAGCCACTGGCCGGCGGCGGGGTCGGCGTCCTTGCGCGTGCCCTTGACGCTCCGGGGGCCGGAGGACAGGACGCGGACGTCGTCGAGCAGGGCGGGGTCCACGAACCAGGTCACCCCGTCGCCGGTGTCCTGCGCGGTCTGGAGCAGCGACGCCAGGCGGCCGGACGCGAGCGAACCGGACAGGTCGTCGTCCATGAACGTCGCGTCGTCGGCGCGGTGGGGCCGGTCCACGAGCGGCAGGGCGACGGCCAGCTTGACCGTGGGGATCTGCTCGCCCTTGGGGGCGTACGTCAGGAAGGTGCGCTCGATCCCGAGCCGCTGTCCGGTCGCCGCGTCGGTGACCTCGACCTCGAAGGGGTAGACCCCCGGCCGGGGCAGGCCCAGCTCCTGCGGGGTCACGGTGAACCGGAAGGGGAGCTTCCCCGACTGGTCGAGCGGCGTGGCCTGGATCCTGGTGCTCCAGTTGGTGGTCCCGTACCCCTGCTCGGCCAGGTAGGCCGCCATCTCCGTCCGGGAGGCGAACGGCCGGCCCCGGGAGTAGCGGACGGCGACCCGCACGGAGGACCCCGGCGTGCCGGACACGGTTCCCGCGACCGTCACGGGTGCGGCGGCGGTGCGTACGACCTCCGGCGTGATCTCGCTCACGAGGAGCGGATCGGCCGGAGCCGCCGCGGCACGACCCGGAGGCGCCGCGACAGCCGTACCGGCCATGCCCGCGGGGGATGCGAGCAGGGCGGTCAGCAATGTCAGCAGCGCGGCCTTACGGATCATGTGCCGGCCGGCGGTGAGGTACGGCGCACGCCCAGAATGCTATGGCCTATGCCGTCCGCATAGGACTCACCAGGCTCGCGAGACCCCTCCTTTGGGCCGTGCTCAGGTCGACGGGCTTGGCCGCCACCAGGTCGAACAGATGGATGGCACGCAACCGCAACGCGGTCCGGCGCTCGCCGGTCGCGGTGTGGACGACCTCGTCGGGATCGATGCGCTCCATCAGCCGCTGGTCCACGAGAACGGTCAGATCGTCGGGCAGCAACAGCGGGCAGACCAGGCCGTGCGCGTAGTCGGTCGCGGAGTTCACGGTGAAGGCGGACGCGGGGGTTACCCTGTGGGCGCGCAGGACGGCGCCCACCTCCGCCGGCCCGGGACAGGAGTTCACCGCGCTCACCACGGCCACCGCGTGTGCCCGTCCGCGCGCCGACACCTCGAACAGCGACACGCACAGGCAGGTCTCGGGAGTGACCCCCAGCACCTCGGGAAGCTCGTCCGAGCATGTCAACGGGCGCGGAAGACGTACGATCTCATGGTGGATCTGGTGGGCGAGGAGCCAGCGGTGAATCGCGAGAGCGTCTTTCATCTCGTGTGCTCCTTGCGTCGTCCAGCGCCCCCGAACCGTCCGTGGCCTGGTGATCGCTAAGTGTGTCTCCCCTGGGTGACACCCGAACACCTGGGCCATCGGGGGAGAGTTTCTGTTCCGTGACCGAAGGACCTACCCAGCCTTGTCCGTTTCAAATCTGAGCGACAGCCAGCAGCGCGCCGTGAACGAACTGTTCCGCCGGATCGCCCCTGTCGCCGACGAGCTCGGTGAACTGTTCTCGGCCCGGGGGCACGAGCTGGCTCTGGTCGGCGGCTCCGTCCGCGACGTCCTCCTCGGCCGCGCGAGCAAGGATCTCGACCTGACCACGGACGCCCGTCCCGAGCGGGTGCTGGAGATCGTCAAGGACTGGGCGGACGCCGTCTGGACGATCGGGATCGACTTCGGCACCGTCGGCGTGCGCAAGGGCGGGTGGCTGCTGGAGATCACGACCTACCGCAGCGAGTCGTACGACCCCGCCTCGCGCAAGCCCGAGGTGATGTACGGCGACTCGCTCGACGGCGACCTCGCCCGCCGCGACTTCGCGGTCAACGCGATGGCCGTACGCCTGCCGCAGCACGAGTTCGCCGACCCCTACGGCGGGCTGCCCGACCTCGCCGCGAAGACGCTGCGGACACCGGGCAGGCCCGAGCAGTCGTTCGACGACGACCCGCTGCGGATGCTGCGCGCGGCGAGGTTCGCCGGTCAGCTCGGGTTCACGGTCGCGCCCGAGGTCGTCGAGGCCATGACCGCGATGTCCGGCCGCATCGAGATCGTCTCGGCCGAGCGCATCCGCGACGAGCTCGACAAGCTGATCCTCGGCGCGTACCCGAGGGCCGGGCTGGCGCTGCTGGTGGAGACCGGGCTCGCCGCCCACGTCCTGCCGGAGCTGCCCAAGCTGCGGCTGGAGATCGACGAGCACCACCGGCACAAGGACGTCTACGAGCACACGCTGATCGTGCTGGAGCAGGCGATCGGGCTGGAGGCGGCCGGCCCCGACCGGGTGCTGCGGTGGGCCGCCCTGCTGCACGACATCGGCAAGCCGAAGACCCGGCGCAACGAGCCCGGCGGCCGGGTGTCGTTCCACCACCACGAGGTGGTCGGCGCGCAGATGGCCAAGAAGCGGCTCACCGAGCTGAAGTTCCCCAAGGACGTGGTGTCCGACGTGTCCAAGCTCGTGGAGCTGCACCTGCGATTCCACGGCTACGGGACGGGGGAGTGGACCGACAGCGCCGTGCGCCGCTACGTCCGCGACGCGGGACACCTCCTCGAACGCCTGCACAAGCTGACCAGGGCCGACTGCACCACCCGCAACAAGCGCAAGGCCCAGGCCCTGTCGCGGACCTACGACCAGCTGGAGGAGCGCATCTCCCGGCTGGCCGAGGAGGAGGAGCTGGCCAAGATCCGGCCCGAGCTGGACGGCAACGAGATCCAGGAGATCCTCGGCGTGCCGCCGGGCCCGGTCGTCGGCAGGGCCTACAAGCACATGCTGGAGATCCGCATGGACCAGGGCATGATCGGCAAGGAGGCCGCGAAGGACGCCCTGCTCGCCTGGGCACGCGACACCGGGATCCTGTCGTAGGCGATCAGTCGGCGGCGGGGACCGGCGGCCTCCGTGTGGCGGTGGGCAGCACCATCCGGTACAGCACCGCGCCGAGCAGGTAGCCGACGCCGATCACGGCGAGCGCGACATAGGACCTGCCGTCGGGCGGCAGCAGCGCCGCCGCCAGCACCGCGCCGAGGACCGTCATGCCGTTGAACAGCATGTCGTACACGGAGAACGCGCGGCCGAGATAGGCGTCCTCGACGTCGCGCTGCACGACGGTGTCGGCGCAGATCTTCACGCTCTGCCCGGCGACGCCGATCACGAGTCCGGCGGCCACGAACGCCCACTCGTGGAACGTCGCGCACAGCGCGAACTCCAGGACGCCGCAGGTCACCAGCATCATCGGGACCCAGGTCTCGATCCGGAACCGCTCGGTGGCCCACGGCGTGACCAGCACCGCGGCGAAGCTGCCCACGCCGACGGCGCCCAGCACGAGCGTGATGCCCTTCAACGCGTCGTCGGGGTTCGTGGTGAAGCTGTAGCGGTAGAGCATGACCACCGCCGCGGTCGAGATGCCGAACATGAGGCGGTGACTCGCCATGCCGGTGAGGGCCGCCGCCGCCGAACGCCGGTGCGCGAGGTGCCGGGCGCCGTCCACCAGGCCGGTCAGCACGTTCCGCACGGCCTCGCGGGCCTGCGGGAGGTCCGGGTCGTACGCGGGGCCGAGCAGGGAGCGCTCCATCGTCCGCGCGATCAGCGCGCTCAGTCCGAAGACGAGGCCGGAGCAGACCAGCAGCACCGCCACGCCCCCGTCGCCGGATCCGGCGACCGCGCGCAGCAGGACGCCGGCGCCCATCCCGATGAACGTCGCCACCGTGCCCGACGTGGGCGTCACCGCGTTGCCCATCATCAGGTGCTCGTTCGGCACGACGTGCGGCAGCGACGCGCCGAGGGCCGCCAGGAAGAACCGGTTGACCGCGAGGACGCCGAGCGCCGCCGCGTAGAAGACGCCGTCGGAGGCCCCCGCCGCGACGAGGACCGCGGCCAGCACCAGCAGGGTCCCGCGTACGATCGGCGCGATGACGAGGATCTGCCGCCTCGACCAGCGGTCGATGAACACCCCGACGAAGGGCCCGAGGACGCTGTACGGCAGGAGCAGCACGGCGAGACCCGCCGCGATCGCGGTCGCGCTGGCCTGCCGGTCCGGGCTGAAGAACGCGTAGCCGCCCACGGCGAGCTGGAAGATCCCGTCCGAGAACTGCGAGACGAGCCGAGTGGCGAAAAGCCGCCGGAAGTTCGACCCCCGCAGGACCACCCGCAGATCGGAGACGTAGGACACGGCGCACAGCCTACGCGGGCGATCAGGGTCGAGCATCAGGATCAACCCTGATAAAGCCCCTACGTCACACCGGCATCGAGGTGATCACGTACTCTCGCAGAGTGACCTCACAGGAACATGTCGTGCTGGTCGACGGCGAGGGCAACCCGATCGGCACCGCTCCCAAGTCCTCCGTCCACACCGCTGACACTCCGCTGCATCTGGCGTTCTCCAGTTACGTCTTCGACCGGCGCGGCCGTGTGCTGTTGTCCCGGCGGGCGGGCACGAAGCTGACCTGGCCCGACGCGTGGACCAACAGCTGCTGCGGGCACCCGCTGCCGGGCGAGCCGCTGTCGTCGGCGGTGATCCGCCGCCTCCGGTTCGAGCTGGGCCTGGCCGTCGAGTCCGTCGACCTGATCCTGCCGGGCTTCTCCTACCGGGCGGTGATGGACAACGGCATGGTGGAGAACGAGCTGTGCCCGGTCTACCGCGCCGTGGTCTCGGAGGAGGCCGCGCCCAACGCCGAGGAGGTGGGCGAGGTCCGGTGGGAGCCCTGGACGCGCTTCGCCGCCGAGGTGATGAGCGGAGAGCTGGACATCTCGCCCTGGGCCCGCAAGCAGGTGCCCCAGCTCGTCGCGCTCGGGCCGGACCCGCTGGACTGGCCGGTCGCCGACCCCGCGGCCCTGCCGCCGGCCGCGCGCCCGCTCAGCACGAACCCCTGATACCGGACGGGACATGGGACCGCCCCGGTCCTAGTGACGGAACCGGGGCGGGACACCCGTGGACGACGGACGTCAGCGCTCGATCGTGCCGCGGATGAACTCCTCCACGGCATCGCGGGCGGCGTCGTCGGAGTACTGCTCCGGCGGCGACTTCATGAAGTAGGACGAGGGCGACAGCAGCGGGCCGCCGATGCCCCGGTCGAGAGCGATCTTGGCCGCGCGGACCGCGTCGATGATGATGCCGGCCGAGTTGGGCGAGTCCCAGACCTCGAGCTTGTACTCGAGGTTGAGCGGGGTGTCGCCGAACGACCTGCCCTCGAGGCGGACGTAGGCCCACTTGCGGTCGTCCAGCCACGGCACGTGGTCGGACGGGCCGATGTGGACGTCGGCCTTGGCCATCTCGTGCGGGATCTGCGACGTGACCGACTGGGTCTTGGAGATCTTCTTGGACTGGAGGCGGGTGCGCTCCAGCATGTTCATGAAGTCCATGTTGCCGCCGAAGTTGAGCTGGTAGGTGCGCAGCAGCTCGACTCCGCGGTCCTCGAACAGCTTGGCCAGCACGCGGTGCGTGATCGTGGCGCCGACCTGCGACTTGATGTCGTCGCCCACGATCGGGACGCCGGCCTCGGTGAACTTGGCGGCCCACTCGGGGTCGGAGGCGATGAAGACCGGCAGCGCGTTGACGAAGGCCACCTTGGCGTCGATCGCGCACTGCGCGTAGAAGCGGTCGGCCTCCTCCGAGCCCACCGGGAGGTAGGACACCAGGACGTCGACCCGGGCGTCCTTGAGCGCCTGGACGACGTCGACCGGCTGCTCGTCCGACTCCTCGATGATCTCGCGGTAGTACGTGCCCAGCCCGTCGAACGTCGGGCCACGCTGTACGGTCACGCCGAGCGGCGGCACGTCGCAGATCTTGATCGTGTTGTTCTCGGAGGCGACGATGGCCTCCGACAGGTCGCGGCCGACCTTCTTGGCGTCCACGTCGAAGGCCGCGACGAACTCCACGTCGCCGACGTGGTAGTCGCCGAACCGCACGTGCATGAGGCCCGGCACACGGCTGCCCGGATCCGCGTCCTTGTAGTAGTGGACGCCCTGCACCAGCGATGAGGCGCAGTTGCCCACACCGACGATGGCTACGCGCACCGAACCCATAGCACTCGCTCCTTTACCTATCTGCCTCGGGCGTGTCCGCCCTCTGGGTCTCTTCCTGTACGGCTTGCGCGGGATCCGGGGGGTGATCCCCCTCGCCGGGAGCCGATCGGCTCCGTCGTTCCGAGTCGATGAGCTCGTTGAGCCAGCGGACCTCGCGCTCGACCGACTCCAGCCCGTGGCGCTGGAGCTCAAGCGTGTAGCTGTCCAGTCGCTCTCTCGTACGGGCGAGAGCCTCGCGGACACGGTCGAGTCGTTCCTCCAGCCGGCTGCGGCGGCCCTCCAGGATGCGCAGGCGCACCTCCGCCTCCGTATGGCGGAAGAAGGCGAAGTGGATGCCGAAGCTCTCGTCCTCCCAGGAGGACGGGCCCGACTGGCTGAGCAGCTCCTGCAACCGCTCCTTCCCCTCCGCTGTGATCTTGTACACGATCTTCGACCTGCGGCCGAGGACCGTGTCCTCAGGAGGCTCCTCTTCGGCGATGAGGCCCTCGTTCAGCAAGCCCCTGAGGCAGGGATACAGCGAGCCATAGGAGAACGCACGGAACATGCCGAGCAGCGTGTTGAGCCGTTTGCGCAGCTCGTAGCCGTGCAGCGGTGTCTCGTGCAGCGATCCCAGGACGGCGAGCTCCAGCACACCGCCACGAGAGCCCGTCACTGGAACCACCTCCTGTGTCCGACCGATGTATCGACTCGATACATCCGCAGGATACGTCGGGGCGTCATAGATGGCAACGGGTCAACGGTTGGGCAAGATTTGGCAAAGGGCCGTAATCTGGCCGTATGTGGTCACAGCGGTCGGTCGTGGACTACGGCCTCGCGAAGCGGGCGGCCGTGCAGTCCGTCCGCGCCGGCCGCATGCGGGCGCGGGACGTGTGCGACGCCCACCCTTATCTGCTGCGCGCGGCTCGGTTCCACGGAGAGCCCACGAGCCGCATCTGCCCCATATGTGAACGAATGAACGTGACCAACGTCACATACGTATATGGGGAGGAACTAGGACGAGCGGCCGGCCAGGCGAAAGCCCCGGCCGAGCTCACCGCGATGGCCCGGGAATACCGCGAATTCCGGGTCTACGTGGTGGAGGTCTGCCAAGGTTGTTCCTGGAACCACCTGGCGGTGTCGTTCGTCCTCGGAACAGCCGATCCCCCGGGCCCTTCTTCGTAGGCGACCTCCACCACCAGGAGGACCGCCCGCCGGCCTGCCGGCCGACGTCGATTCATTCCCCGAAACACCTGACGAGGACGCGTGACTAACAGCAGCTATGGACCGGAGCCGACCGGCCGTCCCGAGGACGCCTCGGGCTCCGGTGGATCATCCCGCCCTGGGCGCCGTCGTCGCTCGGCCCGGGAATCCGACGAGTACGGCGAGCCCGCTCCGCCGCGACAGCCCGGCAGGGGCCCGGCTCCGCAGCCGCCGCGCGACGCCCGGCCCGCTGGACCGGAGCAGCGCCGGCGGGAGGCGGCGGCCTTCGAGGACACGGCGGCCATGAACGCGGTGCCCCCGGGCCCGCCGCAGCGACCCGCACAGGGACCGGCGCAGAGACCGCAGCCGGGGCCGCAGCAGGGACCCCGCGGACCGGTGGGCCGTGACCCGCGTTACGCCGCCGGTCCCGGTGGACCTGGTGGACCCGGCCGTCCCGGCGTTTCCGGCGCCGATGAGCGCACCCAGGCGATGGGCATGCCGGGCGGTGGCCGCCGCGGGGATGCCGACGGGCAGAGCACCGAGGCGATCCAGACCGGCGGCCGCCGCCGCAGGCCCTCGGGCCGGGGCGGCCGCGGTCCCGGCGGCCCGGCTGGACCGGGAGGCCCAGGAGGCCCCGAAGGGCCCGGCGGGCGTGGCCCCCGGGATCCGCGAGACTTCGACGACTTCGACGAGGACGACGAGAAGCCGCGCCGTACGGGCTGGAAGCGCTTCCTGCCGAGCTGGAAGATCCTCGTGGCGGCCTTCACCGTGCTGGCCGTCGGCACCTTCGGCATGATCGCGGTGGCGTACGCCAACACCCCGACGCCGACCGCGACCCAGGCGGACGCGATCTCCGAAGGCAGCGCCATCTACTACAACGACGGCAAGACGCTGATCGCCAAGGTCGGCACCCCGCGCGTCATCGTGAACGACATCAAGAAGGTGCCGCGGCACGTCCAGGACGCCGTCATCGCGATCGAGAACAAGACGTTCCGCGACGACTCCGGCATCTCCATCTCCGGCATGATTCGGTCGGTCTACATGACGGCCACCGGGCAGCAGCTCCAGGGCGCCTCGACGATCACCCAGCAGATGGCCCGCAACTACTACGACGGCCTCAGCCAGGAAGTGTCGATCAAGCGGAAGTTCAAGGAGATCTTCGTCGCGGTCAAGCTCGACCAGGAGATGACCAAGGACCAGATCCTGCTGCAGTACCTCAACACGGTGAACTTCGGCCGCGCCTACGGCATCGAGGCCGCCGCGATGGCGTACTTCAAGAAGCACGTCGACCAGCTCACTCAGGAGCAGGGCGCCTATCTCGCCGCGCGCATCCAGACGCCGGCGCTGGACGCCGACTCCCCGCAGTTGCAGGGCCGGTTCAAGGACGTCGTCAACGCCATGGCGGCCCTCGACCCGGCCAAGTACGGAAAGCTGCCGAGCACGGCCAAGTTCCCCAAGACCGCCCCCGCGCGCAACAGCAACGACCTGGGCGGTCTCAAGGGCTACATGGTCACCCAGGTCATGAACGAGCTGGAGTCGCGCATGCACCTGTCCGCGGACCAGGTCAGGAGCGGCGGCTACAAGATCGTCTCGACCTTCGACAAGAAGCTCATGCAGGCCGCCAAGAAGGCGGTGACCGCCACCATGTCCTCGATGTCGAAGGAGTTCCACGCCGGTCTGGCCGCCGTGGATCCCGAGACGGGACGGGTGGTCGCCTTCTACGGCGGCAACGACTATCTCAAGGACCCCTGGAACGAGCCGTTCCAGTCCAGAAAGCAGGCCGCGTCGGCGTTCAAGCCGTACGTGCTGGCCGCCTGGCTGGACGCCGGATACAGCCTGAACAGCTTCCTGCCCGGAAACCAGACCGTGCCGGAGAAGCTGCCGGGCTTCGAGAAGGGCATCACCAACGGCCACTCGGTGCCGAGCGCCATCAACGCGATCTATGCGACCTCCCACTCGATCAACACGGCCTTCGCCTCCATGGCGTACAAGCTCGACGAGGCGAACGGCACGGTCGGTCAGCTCAGCGCGGTGAAGCAGATCGCCGAGGAGGCGGGGCTCAGCAAGGAGAGCCTGGACAAGGACATCGCGGACCACAAGTACCAGTTCTCCATCGGCAGCGCCGGGGTGACCCCGGTCGAGCAGGCCGCCGGCTACTCGATCTTCGCCAACGAGGGCAAGCACGTCGACTACCACGTGGTCAAGGAGGTCCGGAAGGACAAGGAGGTCGTCTTCGCCGAGCGGCGGGACGTCAAGCAGGTGATCACGCCCGAGGCGGCGGCCGACTCCGTGGTGGCCATGGAGGAGGTCCTCAAGTCGGGCACGGCGGCGGGCAAGGGCATCGGCCGTCCGGCCGCAGGCAAGACCGGCACCAACAACGACGAGAAGGAAGCCTGGTTCGTCGGCTTCACCCCGCAGTTGTCGGTCGCAGTGGGCATGTACCGCGAGCAGTGCGAGACCAAGAGCGGCAAGATCGTGCAGCCGCTGTACTCCAACTGCCCGACCACCCCGGGTGGAAAGCCGAGCAAGAAGTACGGCCCCAACAACCCGTACACCCACGTCAAAGAGGTGTCGCTGGGCTTCGAGGGCGCCGGCCCGCCGACCACGATCTGGCGGACGTTCATGATGGAGGCGCTCGCGGGCAAGCCGGTCGAGCAGTTCCCGCCCAAGGCCGGCGTGGGCACCCCCGAGAACCTGGTGCCGAGCCCGACGCCGTCGCCGAGCCCGGAACCGGAAGACGGCGGGTTCCCCAACGACATCCCGGACGACTTCCTCGACGACGACGGTTGTTACAACGGCGGCCCGGGATGTGACAACGGCGACGGCGGCGGCCGGGGCTTCGGCGACGACCCGGGCCAGGGCGGCCAGGACGGCGGCCCCGGCGCCGGCAACGACGTCCCGTTGAACATCCCCGCGGCGATGTCCTCGGGATCCGGCACCGGCAAGGACGGCAGCGGCGCCTGAGCCTCGATCAGGCACTCCGAAGGGCCCGTGGCGACCTCCGCCGCGGGCCCTTCCGCTTGGCGGAGTCGCCAAGCCGAGGCGTTGGATGGTGCAATACCGAGCATGACGACCCGGACCACGAACGACTCCGCCCCGCTGCCCGGGGTCGCCGCGCGGGCGGTGCCGTACCTGCCTCTCGGGCTTCTCGCGGGGCTCGGCGCCGTTCTCGCATACCTGTGGAAGCACGCCTGCCGGTTCGACGGTGCCTGGAACGGCGGTGTCGGGCAGTTCACCAACTTCTGCTACACCGACATCTATCCGCTGTTCTGGGCGGAGAAGCTCAACGAGGGCAAGGTCCCCTACGTCGACTATCCCGTCGAATACCCGGTCGGCATCGGCGGGATCATGGAGTTCGCCCGCCGGCTCGCGGGCGGCGACGGGATCGTGTTCTACGACGTCACCGTGATCCTCATGGGAATCTCGCTGGTCGCGGGCGTGCTGCTGACGGCCGCGCTGGCCGGCCCGGCCCGCCGCTGGGACGCCCTCTGGTACGCCATCGGCCCGGCCGTGATCCTCTGCGCGTACATCAACTGGGACCTGGCCGCGGGGGCGCTGGCGCTCGGCGGCCTGCTGGCCTGGGCCAAGGACCGGCCGTGGCTCGCGGGCGTGCTGCTGGCCCTGGCCGTGGCCACGAAGTTCTACCCGCTCATGTTCTTCGGCGCGTTGTTCCTGCTCACGGCGCGTACGGCCAAGTGGGTGCCGTTCCTGAAGACGGCGGCCGCGGCGGCGTTCACGTGGTTACTGGTGAACGTGCCGATCATGCTGGTCAACTTCGAGGGCTGGAAGCGGTTCTACGCCTTCAGCAGCGAGCGCGGCGCCGACTGGGGCGGGCTGTGGTTCTTCTTCCAGAAGACCCAGTGGTTCGGCATGGAAAGGCCCGGCTTCCTGGCCTTTCTCGGCGACCCGGAGAAGCTGAACACCATGGCCATGGCCGCGCTGGCGGTGCTGCTGCTGGGTGTCGCCGTGCTCGCGCTCGCCGCGCCGCGGCGGCCGCGCCTGATGCAGCTGTGCTTCCTCGCCCTGGCCGCCTTCATGATCACCAACAAGGTGTGGTCGCCGCAGTACGTCCTGTGGCTGGTGCCGTTCGCGGTGCTGGCCAGGCCCAGGTGGGGCGCGCTGGCCGCCTGGCAGGTCGCCGAGTGCTGGTACTTCTTCTCGATCTGGCTCTACCTGGTCACCCAGACCGGCGAACCCGCCCTCGGCATCGGCGACGACCCGTACTTCCTTTCGGTCTGGGCCCGGGCGTTGACCATCGTGATCCTCATGGCGCTCGTCGTTCGCGACATCCTGCGGCCCGAGCACGACGTCGTACGCCAGGCGGACGCCGACGACCCGTCGGGCGGGGTCTTCGACGGCGCCGAGGATCGCCTCGTACTGCGCCGTTCGCTCCTCGCGCGGGGCACGCGGCAGCAGCCGGAGACGGTGTGAGGGCCTGAAACTTACATCGGATTTCGCGCCCGTCGCGGCGGACGGGAGCGGTCCGAGCCGAGGCATCGCGTAACGTCGCGTGAGAGTGTGTGCGACGAACGGGGGAGACGGCGATGCGCCGGAGGCCGCCATGGCTCCTGCTGCTGGTCTGGGCGGCGACCCGGGGGGCGCTCCTCCTCGTCGCGACCCAGACCATCCCGACAGGGCACGGCGAGGCCTTCACCAACGACGTCACCCTCTACCGCGACTGGTCCGACATCCTGGCCGAGGGGGAGTTCCCGGCGGGTGACGAGAAGTGGCAGTACCCGCCGTTCGCGGCGCTGCCGCTGCTCGCCCCCCGCCTGCTGCCGCTGGACTACCACGTCGCCTTCTCCCTGCTGGCGCTGCTGTGCGACCTCGCGATCCTGCTCCTGCTGTGGCGGTTCTCCGTCTCGCGGTCCTTGGGCCCGCGCCGCGGCGGCGGACGCACGGGCCCGTGGGCGTGGACCGTCGGCGCGGCCCTGCTCGGCCCGGTGCTCCTCGCGCGGTACGACCTCATGGTCACGCTCGTGGCGGTGCTGGCGCTGACGACGTCGGCGGGCCCGGCGGTGCGCGGGTCGCTCATCGGCGTCGGCCTCCTGGTGAAGGCGTGGCCGGTCGCGCTGCTCGCCGGCCTGCGGCGCTGGCGCGAGCTGCTGACCGCGTCGGGCTTCACGCTCGCCGTCGCCGTGGCGGGATGCGGTGTGACCGCCCTGGTCGTGCCGCACGCGCTGGACTTCCTGACCGCGCAGGAGAAGCGGGGCCTGCAGATCGAGTCGCTGGCCGCCACGCCGTTCGCGCTCGCCCGGGCCCTCGGCTGGTGGGACGGCTACACCACCTACCAGCACGGCGCGATGGAGGCCGTGGGCCCCGGCGCGCACGCCGCGGCATTGGTGAGCCTGGCCGCCACCCCGGTGGCGCTGGCGCTGGTCGGTGTGTGGTGGCTGCGGGCGGCCCCGAGCCCGCGGTCGTATCACGACGCCGCGCTCACCACCGTGCTCTTCCTGGTCGCCACCAGCCGGGTGCTGTCGCCGCAGTATCTCGTGTGGGTGGTCGGCGTCGCCGCCGTCATCCTGTCGGTGCGGCGCGACCGGCCCGGCCCGACGCAGCGGCCGGCCGCCCTGCTCGTCCTGGTCGCCGCCCTGCTGACGGGGATCATGTACCCCTGGATGGAGCTGGACTACAGCTGGACGGGCGCCCTGCCGGGGACGCTCGTGCTGGTCGTGCGCAACCTCGTCGTCCTGGCCGCCGCGGTCGCGTCGTACGTGCAGCTGTGGCGCGCCACGCGCGGGCCCGGCCGGGTGCGGGGCGAGTGGAGCCTTCAGGCAGCGGTACCCACTGCCTGAGGTTCTCAATCCGCAGATTTATCCACAGGGTGTGGACGGTCGTCTACAGGTGCTTGCGCAGGTACGCGATGTCGTCGGCCTGGCCGTCGAACGGCGTCTCGACCACGATCGGCGCCCCGGCCGTCCGGCAGACCTCCAGGATCAACTCGGGGTCGATCTGCCCGCTGCCGAGATTGGCGTGCCGGTCGGCGCCGGAGTCGAAGGCGTCCCGCGAGTCGTTGCAGTGGATGAGGTCGATGCGGCCGGTGATCGCCTTCACCCGCTCCACGAGCCCGGCCAGCTCCTCGCCGCCCGCGTGGAAGTGGCAGGTGTCCAGGCAGAAGCCGACGACCGAAGGATCGGGGGCGCCGGCCGTCACGGCGTCCCACAGCCGGGCGATGCGATCCAACTTGCGCGCCATCGCGTTGCCGCCGCCGGCCGTGTTCTCGATCAGCACCGGGATCGGGCACTCGGTGCGCTCGAAGACCTTGCGCCAGTTGTCGTAGCCCGTTTGGGGGTCGTCGCCGGCGTTGACGTGCCCGCCGTGGACGATCAGGCCCTTGGCGCCGATGGCCGCCGCCGCCTTGAGGTGCGCGTCGAGCAGCTTGCGGCTCGGAATGCGGATGCGGTTGTTCGCGGTGGCCACATTGATGACGTACGGCGCGTGCACGTAGACGTCCACGTCCGACGCGCGCAGGGCGTCGGCGGTGGCGGGCGTCACCGGGCTCTTCCACCCCTGGGGGTCGCCGAGGAAGAACTGCACCACGTCGGCGTCGCGGGCGGCCGCGTGCGCGAGCGGGTCGTCCTGGTCGACGTGGGCTCCGATCCGCGGGCGGGCGCCGATGTGGCTGTCCATGCCGTTCCTCCAACTGCTTGCCTGGATAAGAAGGGGGCCGACGACGCGAAGGGCGAACTCTAGGCGCTCTCCAAGAGCGTTTCAAGAGGGCGCGCTGTTTCAGAGGCGCGAATCAGGGCAGTCGCGTGTCACGCGCCCCCAGAACTCGCGCGCGATACTACTTCGTCCACAAGGAGACGAGCATGAGATATCGCTTAGGCAGCTTCATCCTTCTCATCTACATCCTCGTCGGGCTCTACGTGGCCTGGCTCCACGACTACATCACCCCCACGCTCCTCAAGCAGGTCGCCCAGGCCCTGATCGCGGTCTTCCTGTGGTTCCTCGTGCTGCTCGGCGTCGACCTGCACATCGGCGGCTGAACGACCGCTTCTCAGCCGCGCAGTGAGAACCCGCGGGGGAAGAAGCCGCCGTGCGCTATCCCCAGCGCGGCGCCGACGAACGATCCCACGACCCCCACGATGATCAGCGCGCGCTGTCTCGTGGTCGACGAGACGAACTGGGCGTACAGGCCGCCCCAGAACCCGATCGCGCCCACCCATGACGCGATCATGTGGGCCGTCACGATGAAGCCCGTGACGAACGCCACCAGGCCGCACACCAGCGTCGCGATCGTCATCGCGTTCTCCGCCGGGTGCGGCCTGCCGTCCGTGTTCAACGTGAGGTGGACGGGGTGCCCTCTTTTCCGGCCGACGGCGTCTGGCATCGCCTACCCCCTCTCCGACCTCCAGTTTCGCTCTTCGGAACGGGTAAGGCCAAGGGGCTGGTAGCCTTATTCGACTGCGTCTGATAAGGGCCGGGGGCATCGCTCTCCGGCCGAAGCGCAGGGTCCTCCTGTCACGGCAAGGCGTCGTGACCGCAAGAGTCCAGAGGAGGTTGGATCACTCATGCGTCGCTACGAGATGATGGTCATTCTCGACCCGTCCCTCGACGAGCGCACCGTGCAGCCGTCGCTCGACCAGTTCCTCAGTGTCGTCCGCAACGACGGCGGCACCGTGGAGAAGGTCGACGTCTGGGGCCGTCGCCGCCTGTCCTACGACATCGCCAAGAAGTCCGAGGGCATCTACGCCGTGGTCGACCTGACCGCCGAGCCCGCCACCGTGAAGGAGCTGGACCGCCAGCTCAACCTGAACGAGGGCATCCTCCGCACCAAGGTCATCCGCCCCGAGCTTCACTGAGCTCAACTGGCACAACCCCGAAGCCCGGCGGTTTGTCGGGCCCGGGCCGTACTCTGAGCCCTTGACGGCTCAGCTGACGGGATAGGAAGGCGAAAGCGACCGATGGCAGCAGGCGACACACAGATCACCATCGTCGGCAACCTTGTCGACGACCCGGAGCTGCGCTTCACCCCTACGGGGCAGGCCGTGGCCCGGTTCCGCATCGCGTCCACTCCGCGGTTCCTCGACAAGCAGACCAACGAGTGGAAGGACGGCGAGGGCCTGTTCCTCACCTGCAACGTCTGGCGGCAGGCGGCGGAGAACGTCGCCGAGAGCCTCCAGCGCGGCATGCGGGTGATCGTGCAGGGACGGCTGCGCCAACGGTCGTACGAGACCAAGGAAGGCGAGAAGCGCACGGTCTACGAGGTCGAGGTCGACGAGGTCGGCCCCTCGCTGCGCAACGCCACGGCGAAGGTCAACAAGACCACGCGCCAGGGCGGTGGCGGCGGTGGCTTCGGCGGCCCGGCGAACGACCCGTGGGCGACCGCGGCGCCCGCTCCCCAGGGGGGCTTCGGCGGCGGCGGTGGCGGCGGCGGTTTCGGCGGCGGCCCGCAGGGCGGTGGCGGCTTCGGCGGCGACTTCAGCGACGAGCCGCCCTTCTAGGTCGGGCCCTTCCGGTCCCACCCACTGTAAACACAACCGAGCGACCATTCCCGCTTCATGCGGGGCTCTGAGAGGAGCACCACGATGGCGAAGCCGGCGATTCGCAAGCCCAAGAAGAAGGTTTGCCTTTTCTGCCACGACAAGATCTCCTACGTCGACTACAAGGACACGGGGCTGCTGCGGAAGTTCATCTCCGACCGCGGCAAGATCCGTGCCCGCCGGGTGACGGGCAACTGCACCCAGCACCAGCGCGACGTGGCGACCGCTATCAAGAACGCCCGTGAGATGGCCCTGCTGCCGTACACGAGCACCGCGCGCTGAGAAAGGAGACTCAGGACAATGAAGCTCATCCTCACCACTGAGGTCTCCGGCCTCGGTGCCCCCGGCGACATCGTCGAGGTCAAGGACGGCTACGGCCGCAACTACCTCATTCCCCGTGGCTTCGCCATCCGGTGGACCCGCGGCGCCGAGTCGCAGGTCGCCTCGCTGAAGAAGGCGCGTGCCGCCCGCGAGATCCGTGACCTGGGCTCCGCCAAGGAGGTCGCCGGCCAGCTCGGCGCCCTCAAGGTGCGGCTCAAGACCCGCGCGGGCGAGTCGGGCCGGCTGTTCGGCTCGATCACGACCGGCGACATCGCCGATGCCGTCAAGGCCGCCGGTGGCCCGCAGCTCGACCGCCGTCGCATCGAGATCGGTAACGCGATCAAGAGCGTCGGCACCCACAAGGTGAGCGTCCGGCTGCACCCGGAGGTCGCCGCCACCCTCGATGTCGAGGTGGTCGCGGGCTGACACCCGCAGTAGTCCGTCGAGGGCCCTTCTCCGCACGTCGGAGAGGGGCCCTTCGCGGTTCTGCCGACGCGGGGGGATATTCCCCTCAGGTAAACAAGGGTTATACGGAACGCTAGTATCTTGCCGTCCGATTCAGCGGATTTCGTGGTAACTCCCCCCGATGGAGGCTGTGATGCGCCGTCCTACTCTCCTGCTGGCGTCCGGCGCCCTTGTGCTGGCGGCCGCCGCCTGCGCACCGGCGAACGACACCTCCACCACCGCGAGCGGCACCGCCAGCCCGGCCGGTTCCGCGGCCGCGAACGCGTGCGCGAAGGAGAGCCTGAAGCTCACCAGCCCGGGCAAGCTCACGATCGGCACCGACAAGCCGGCGTACGAGCCGTGGTTCAAGGATGACGACCCCGCCAACGGGCAGGGCTTCGAGAGCGCCGTCGCCTACGCGGTGGCCGACAAGATGGGCTTCAGCAAGGACGAGGTCGCCTGGACGGTCGTGCCGTTCGACTCGTCGTTCGCCCCCGGACCCAAGCAGTTCGACTTCGACATCAACCAGATCTCCGCCACCCCGGAACGCGCGAAGGCCGTCGACTTCAGCCAGGGCTACTACACGGTCAAGCAGGGCGTCGTGGCCCTCGACGGCACGAAGTTCGCCTCCGCCGCGAGTCTCGCCGACCTGAAGGATGCCAAGATCGGCGTGCAGGCGGCCACCACCGCGCTGGAGGCGGTGCGGTCGGTCATCCAGCCCGCCAAGGACCCGAGCGTGTTCAACCAGCAGGTCGACGCGGTCAACGCGCTGAAGAACAAGCAGATCGACGCGATCGTCGTCGACCTGCCGACCGCCTTCTACGTCACCGCCGCCCAGGTGGAGAACTCGAAGATCGTCGGCCAGTTCGCCGCGAACAGCGGGGAGCCCGAGGAGTTCGGCCTGCTGTTCCAGAAGGGCAGCCCGCTGGTGAGCTGCGTGGACAAGGCGATCGGCGAGCTGAAGTCGTCCGGTGAGCTGGCGAAGATCGAGAGCCAGTGGCTGACCGCCGCCGCGGGCGCGCCGGAGCTGAAGTGACCGACGGGGAAGCGGCCGCGTCGCCCACGCCGGTGGGGGATGCGGGGCCTGACTGGGTGAAGAGCGAGCGGCAGCTCCGCCGGGAGGCGGAGCTGCGCGGCCGGGCACGGCGGTCGGTCTCCGTCGCCACCGCCTCGACCCTGGTCGTGGTGGTCGCCCTGGTCGCCGGGATCACCGCGTCGCCGGGGTGGCCGCGGGTCCAGGAGTTCTTCTTCAGCCCCGAGGAATTCGTCGACGCACTGCCCGACGTGTTGCGCGGGTTCCTGCTCAACATCAAGATCTTCCTCATCGCCGAGGTGTTCATCCTGGTGGTGGGCCTCCTCGTCGCGCTGGTGCGCGGCCTGCGCGCGCCGGTGTTCTTCCCGCTGCGCGCGCTCGCCATGCTCTACACCGATGTCTTCCGTGGTATCCCGACCATCCTGCTCGTCTACCTGGTCGGATTCGGCATCCCCGCGCTCCAGCTGCAGGGCGCGCCGAGCGACCCGGTCACGCTCGGCATCATCGCGCTGGTCCTGTCGTACGGGGGGTACGTCGCGGAGGTGTTCCGGGCGGGAATCGAGTCGGTGCACCCCAGCCAGCGGGCGGCGGCGCGGTCGCTGGCCCTGAGCCACGGCCAGACCATGCGCTACGTGGTGCTGCCGCAGGCCGTGCGTCGCGTGGTCCCTCCGCTGCTCAACGACTTCGTCTCCCTGCAGAAGGACAGCGCGCTGGTCGCCATGCTCGGCCCGCTGGAGGCGCTGCGGCAGGCGCAGATCCACGGCGCCTCCTCCTTCAACTACACCCCTTACCTCGCCGCCGCGTTGCTGTTCATCCTGCTGACGGTGCCGATGGCGCGGTTCACCGACCATCTCGCGGCACGGGCCGCCCGGCGTCAGACGGGAGGCGGCACGGCATGAGCCTGCTCAAGGTCGAGGGCGTCTGGAAGCACTATCACGGGCTGAGCGTGCTGCGCGGGATCGACCTGGAGGTCGCGCCGCACGAGGTCGTCTGCCTGATCGGGGCCTCCGGCTCGGGCAAGTCGACGCTGCTGCGCTGCGTCAACCTGCTGGAGACGATCGACGACGGCGCCGTCTACCTCGACGGCACCGAGATCACCGACGTCCGGGCCGACGCGGACGACGTCCGCCGCCGCATCGGGATGGTGTTCCAGGCCTACAACCTGTTCCCGCACATGACCGTGCTCGACAACATCACGCTCGCGCCGCGCAAGGTGCACGGCGTGCGCCCCGAGGAGGCCGAGGCCAGGGCACGGGAGCTGCTCGACCGGTTCGGGCTGGCCGACAAGGCGGGGGAGTATCCCGACCGCCTGTCCGGCGGTCAGCAGCAGCGGGTGGCCGTCATCCGCGCGGTCGCGACCGACCCCCGCCTGCTCCTGCTCGACGAGGTCACCTCCGCGCTCGATCCCACGCTGGTCACCGAGGTGCTCGGTGTGATCCGCGAGCTGAAGGAGACCGGGATGACGATGATCCTGGCCACCCACGAGATGGGCTTCGCCCGCGACATCGCCGACACCGTGTGCTTCCTCGAAGGCGGCGTGCTGCTGGAGAGCGGTCCCCCCGAGCAGATCTTCAGCGCGCCGGAGCACCCCCGCACCCGGGCGTTCCTCCAGCGCGTCCTGGAGGCCCGCCGCATGTGACGTCAGGGAGCGGTCCGCGAGGCCCCGGTGACCATCCAGGCGGTGCCGTACGCGCGGAGGGCGAGCGTGACGAGCCGGGCGGCCATCCAGGCGCCGAGCGCGAGCCACAGGCCGACCAGGCTGCCGGCGACGGCGGCGAACGGCAGGTAGGCCAGCGTCGTCCACAGCCCCGCCCAGGCCAGGTAGCGCTGGTCGCCCGCCCCGATGAGGACCCCGTCCAGGACGAACACGACGCCCGCGACCGGCTGCAGGAGCGCGACCGGCCACAGCACGGCGAGCAGCTCGGTGGCGGCCTCGCCCTGCGCGTCGAACAGGGCCGGGACCAGCGGGCGCGCCAGCAGGACGGCGGCGCAGAAGACCACGCCGCACGCGACGCCCCATACGACCATGCGCCGGGTGGCCGCGCGGGTGCGCTCGGTGTCGCCCGCGCCGAGTGCCCGGCCCGTGATGGCCTGCCCCGCGATGGCGATGGCGTCGAGGGCGAAGGCGAGGAACGTCCAGATCCGGGCGGCGACCGTGTGCGCGCCGATCTGGTCGTCGCCCATCCGGGTGGCGAGCGAGGTGGCGACGAGCAGCACGGCCTGCAGGCATGCCGTACGGACGACCAGGGCGAACCCGGCGGCGCCCGCGGCCCGCACCCCGGCGAGGTCGGGCAGCAGCGAGGCGCCGTGCGCGCGGGCGGTCCGCACGACCAGCGCGAGGTAGGTCGCGGCGGCCAGGGACTGGGCGACGACCGTGCCCCAGGCCGATCCGGCGATCCCCCAGCCCAGGCCGAGCACGAACCAGATGTTGAGCAGGCCGTTGAGTGCGAACGACGCGACGGACACGGCCAGCGGCGTACGCGTGTCCTGCAGCCCGCGCAGGACGCCGGTGCCGGCGAGGATCAGCAGCATGCCGGGGGTGCCCAGGAGGCTGATGCGCAGATAGGTGACGGCCTGCGCGGCGAGCTCGCCCGTCGCTCCGAACAGGTGTACGATAAACGGAGCAAGAGGCCAGCACGCCACGCTGACGGCCAGACCGATGATCGCGGCCAGCCATAGGCCGTCCATCCCCTGGCGCATCGCCTGCCTGACGTCCCCCGCCCCCAGCCGCCGTGCGACCGCGGCCGTGGTGGCGTACGCGAGGAACACGCACAGCCCGACGAGAGCGGACAGGGCCGCGCTGGCCACGCCGAGAGCGCCGAGCGCAGGATCGGGAAGGTGGCCGACGATGACGGAGTCGGTGAGCAGGAAGAGCGGCTCGGCTACCAGTGCCCCGAACGCCGGGATCGCGAGCCTGAGGATCTCCCTGTCGTGGGCACGGCCGTGTCCCGTTCCGGAGGTAAGTGGCATAAACCCATTTTGCGGCTTACGGAGCGATGCTCGATCGGTATCAAAAACTTCGGCGGGTTTCTTCCTTCCACAGGCCGTGGATACCGAAATCCCAGGTGGGAGCGGACTTTCGCGATGCGGCCACATCTCTGTCCACAGGATCGTCCCCAGGGTTTTCACATGTCGCACGCACGCACTGCACACGTTGTCCACAGGGTTGTCCACTGGTCAAGTTGCCCCTCACCCCTGCGCTTGGGGAGACTTGCGCACCGGGCTGGTGATGCTGTGACCACCGGGCAGGGGGTGTGAGGTGAGCGTGCTCGACTTCCCGGGTGGACCGGGAGGCTCCGACTCGATGTTCGAGCGGACGCCGCCGCACAACATCGAGGCCGAGCAGTCGGTCCTGGGCGGCATGCTGCTGTCCAAGGACGCCATCGCCGACGTCATCGAGGTGCTGCGCGCCGACGACTTCTACCGGCCCGCCCACCAGATCGTCTTCGAAGTGATCACCGACCTGTACGGCCGGGGCGAGCCCGCCGACTCGGTGACCGTCTTCGACGAGTTGCAAAAGCGCGGCGAGGTCGCCCGCGTCGGCGGCGGCGCCTACCTGCACACGCTGACCGCGATCGTGCCCACCGCCGCGAACGCCGGCTACTACGCGAAGATCGTCCGGGAGCAGGCCGTCCTGCGCCGCCTCATCGAGGCCGGTACCCGCATCGTCTCCTACGGGTACGGCGGCCAGGGCGAGGAGGTCGACGACCTGGTCGACCGCGCACAGGCCGAGATCTACAAGGTCACCGAGCGCCGCACCTCCGAGGACTACCTCCCGCTGGCGGAGATCATGCCGTCGGCGCTGGACGAGATCGAGGCCATCGGCAGCCGCGGCGGCCAGATGGTCGGCGTCCCGACCGGATTCCAGGACCTCGACGCCCTGACGAACGGCCTCCACCCCGGCCAGATGATCGTCGTGGCCGCCCGGCCTGCGATCGGAAAAAGCACGCTAGGTCTGGATTTCGCCCGATCTGCAGCGATCAAGCATGGGATGACCACGGTCATCTTCTCGCTGGAGATGTCGCGCAACGAGATCACCATGCGTCTGCTGTCGGCCGAGGCGCGGGTGGCGCTGCACACCATGCGCTCGGGCATGATGAGCGACGACGACTGGACGCGGATGGCCCGCCGGATGGGCGAGGTCGCCGAGGCGCCGCTGTTCATCGACGACTCCCCGAACATGTCGATGATGGAGATCCGGGCGAAGTGCCGCCGTCTGAAGCAGCGTCACGACCTGCGCTTCGTGATCGTCGACTACCTCCAGCTCATGAGCTCGCCGAAGAAGACCGAGAGTCGCCAGCAGGAGGTCTCCGAGCTGTCCCGGGCCCTGAAGCTGCTGGCCAAGGAGCTGGAGGTGCCGGTCATCGCGATCTCCCAGCTGAACCGTGGTCCCGAGCAGCGTACGGACAAGCGCCCACAGGTGTCGGACCTGCGTGAGTCGGGCTCCATCGAGCAGGACGCCGACATGGTCATCCTGCTGCACCGGGAGGACGCGTACGAGCGGGAGTCGCCGCGTGCGGGCGAGGCGGACCTGATCGTGGCCAAGCACCGTAACGGTCCGACGGCCACGGTCACGGTGGCCTTCCAGGGCCACTACAGCCGCTTCGTGGACATGGCCACGCACTGACGAACGGCCGTCCCGCCGGCGTCAGGACGCGGCGCACCCGCGTGGAAGTCCGTCAGTCGGCCGCGGTGTGCCCGGCTTTCTGCTGCTCCAGCGCCGCCACCCGGGCGGCCGCCCACTCGGCCCAGTCGCGCTGCGCGGCGGTCAGGCGCAGGCCCCACTCCAGCGCGATGTCGCCGTACAGGCGCAGTGCGTCGTCGCCCTCGCTGATGACGAACTCGCGGATGCCGCGGAGCTGGTCGTGCTCGTGGACGGCCCGCTCGGCCAGCCGCTCCAGGTAGCCGCGGGCGGCGTCGGAGTCGACCTGGTCGAGGAAGAAGACCCGCAGCAGCATGTCGCTGCGCCGGGTCTGGTTGGGCGACACCTCGATGAGCCAGTGGCGCAGCTCCGCGTGGCCCTCCTCGGTGATCTCGTACTCCTTGCGCCCGCGCGGGCCCTCCGCGACGACCCGCACCAGACCCTCCTTGGACAGCCGGCCGAGCTCGGCGTAGAGCTGGCTCTGGGTGGCGGGCCAGACGCTGGCCAGGGAGATCTCGAAGGTCTTCAGCAGGTCGTACCCGCTGGCGGGCCCGGCCGAGAGCAGGCCGAGCATGGCGTGACGAAGGCTCATGGGTCCGATCGTACATTCCTGTGTTGACATGTCGCCAGTGGAGGTTCTACTTTCGACATGTCACAAGTGGAATGTCGAACCTAAGGAAACCCCCGGTGCTCCGTTACGTCCTCACCTTCCTCCCCTGGATCGCCTTCGCCGTCCTCAGCACGAACGGTGAGGCCAGGGTCGGGGCCGCGGCCGCGCTCCTCGTCTCGGTGGTGCTGCTCGCGGCCGACCGCCGGGCGGGGCGCGGATGGGACGAGATGGTCATCGAGCTCAGCTCGGGGGTCTTCTTCGCCGGTCTCACGCTCACCGCGTTCACGGTCTCGCCGGCGCCCTTCGGCGAGTACGGCCCGGCCGTGTCGGTGGCCTGGCTGGCCCTCACCGCCTGGGGATCGCTGGCCATCGGCAAGCCGTTCACGCTGGGCATCGCCCGCCGGACCACCCCGGCCGAGGTGCACGCGACGCCGCTGTTCCACCGGGTCAACGCCGTCATCACCGCAGTGTGGGCCGCCGGGTTCACGCTGAACGCGGCCGGCCTCGCCCTGCTGTTCGCCCTGGCCCCGCACGCCACCGCCGCGATCATCGCGGTGAAGGTCTGCGGTTTCGCCCTGCCGGCCCTGTTCACCATCCGCTATCCCCAGATCGTCCGCGCCCGCTACGCCGCCTGAAGGGAGTCCCCCGACATGACAGAGCCGACCGCCTCCTACCTGACCGGCCGCCTCGCCCCGGTCCCCGACGAGATCGACGCCCTCGACCTGCCCGTCGAGGGGACCCTGCCGCCCGAGCTCACCGGCCGCTACTTCCGCAACGGCCCCAATCCCCGTCCCGGAGAGGACCCGGGGCACTGGTTCGTCGGCCACGGCATGATCCACGGCATCCGGCTGCGCGACGGGCGGGCCGAGTGGTACCGCAACCGCTGGGTGCGCACCACCCGCTTCGACGGCGCGCCCTACGTGCACGATCGCGGCGTGGACCTCGCCGCCGTCCCCGCCAACACGCACGTCATCCGGCACGCCGACAAGATCCTCGCGCTCGTGGAGAACGGCCTGCCGTACGTGATGACGCCGGAGCTCGACACGGTCGGCCCGTGCGACTTCGGCGGGCGGCTCGCCACGGCGATGACCGCGCATCCGAAGGAGGACCCCGTCACCGGGGAACTGCACTTCTTCGGATACGGCTGGGCCGAGCCCTACCTCACCTACCACCGGCTGTCCGCGGCCGGCGAACTGGTGGAGAGCCGGCCGGTGGACGTGCCCGGGCCCACCATGGCCCACGACTTCGCGATCACCGAGAACCACGTGGTGTGGCTCGACCTGCCGGTCGTCTTCGACTTCGACCTGGTGGGCCGGGGCATGCCGTACCGGTGGGACGACTCCTACGGCGCGCGGCTGGGCGTGATGAGCCGCAGGACCGGCGACGTGCGGTGGTTCGAGATCGACCCCTGCTACGTCTTCCACGTGGGCAACGCGAGCGAGGACGAGCACGGGCGCGTCCTCGTCGACGCCGTGCGCTACTCGCCGGGGGCGTTCTGCGGCTTCTGGCCGACCATCGGCGGCACGGCCAACCCGGCCGCCCACACGGGAGGCGCGGCCCTGCACCGCTGGATCCTCGACCCCGCCACCGGCGTCGCCAAGGACGAGCAGCTCGACGACCTCGCCGTCGAGTTCCCCACGATCAACGAGGCGCGCACCGGCCTGACCAGCCGTTACATCTACGCCGTCAGCAAGGGCGCGATCCTGAAGTACGACACCGCGACCGGCGTGAGCCGGGCGCACGAGACCGGCGAGCGCTCGCCCGGCGAGGCCGTGTTCGTCCCCGCCTCGGACGCGAAGGCCGAGGACGAGGGCTGGCTGCTGTCGATCGCCGGCACCGAGCACGGCGCGGAGCTGCTGGTGCTCGACGCGTCGGACCTGGCCCAGGTCGCGTCCGTACGGCTGCCGCGCCGGGTGCCCTCCGGGTTCCACGGCTCGTGGATCCCGGACGCCTGAGGGGTGGTCAGGGCACGGGCCGGTAGTGGGTGGTGATCCGGCCGTCGTCGAGCACGTGCAGGGCGATGGCCGGGGGCAGATCGTAGTCGACCGGCGGGTGTGCCGGGGTCTCGGACGGCAGCAGCGCGGTGCTGACCACTCCCGGCGCTACCAGCAGCGGCAGCCCGGCGAACGTCGTGGCCGCCGCCGTGTGGGCGTGCCCGGCCAGCACCGCGATGGCGTGCGGATGGCGGCCCAGGACCTCGGCCAGCCCTTCCGGCCGCCCGAGCCGGATCCCGTCCACGTACGGGATGCCGAGCGGGACGGCGGGGTGGTGCATGCCGACGAAGGCCGGCACGCCGGGCGTGGCGGCGAGCACGGAGTCGAGCCAGGCCAGGGTGTCGTCGTCCAGCGCGCCCTCGGGCCGGCCGGGGATGCTGGAGTCGCACAGCGCGATCGTCGCGTGGTCGAGGTTGAGCGCCTGGTTGACCGGGTGGTCGCCGTCCTGCTCCAGCAGGACCTTGCGGAGGTGGCCGCGCGCGTCGTGGTTGCCGGGGCACAGCACGAGCGGCACGTCGTCGCCGGAGATCAGCTCACGGACGATCTCGTACTCCTCCATCGCGCCGTGATCCGCCAGATCGCCGGTGAGCACGATGGCGTCGGGCCGCAGCGAACGGGCGTAGGTGAGCGCGCGTGCGGCGCGCGAGGTGTTCCGCTCGCTTCCGTCGATGTGGATGTCGCTGACGTGCGCCAGCACGAGCATGTGCTACCTCCGGGCGATGGTGGGGACTCCAGCTTCTCACGCGAGAGGGCAGCGGTCAGGGTGGCGAAACGGCGCGACGGGCACTCGGAGCCGGTGAAGCCGCTCAGGACCCGTTCGCAGACCTCCCGGCGAGCCGTTCGGCGAGGATCCGGGCCCGGGCGAGCTGGACCTTACGCGCCTGGCCCGCCGCGAAGCCCAGCAGCAGCCGGGACGCGCTCACGTCCAGCCGGTCGTCCACCCGGGTGCCGCCGTCCTGCGGGGACAGGTCGAATCGGTATCCCAGCTGTACGCCACCGGGGCTGCGCACCTGCCCGCGTACGGACAGGCTCCCGGCCGTGCGCTCGGTCAGCAGCGTGACGGCGATCGGGTTGTCGTACGACAGGCCGAGGAAGCGGAACCGTTCGACGGAGGTGTACCGCACGACCCCCGGATCGGACCGGTCGACGTCCCGCACGGCCACCACGAGCGGTGACAGGCCTATGTAGCTCTCGGGCGTCGTGAGGTGCTCGAAGACATCCTCCGGCGCGGCGTCCACGTGGAACGTGTTGGTCAGCACCCGTGTGGGCACCCTGCTCTCCCCCCACCCCGGCCTCCCCCCTGATTCGGGCTCGGCTCGATGGGGGAATTGTGGCAGGGCCGGATCGCCGAGCGGACGCCGGTTGATCACGAAAGGAGGACGGCGGCCGTCGCGGCGTCGGCCGGATAGAACGACTCGATGGCCAGCTCGGAGACCGTGATGTCGAGCGGGGTGCCGAAGGTCGCCACGATGCTGAAGAACGACAGCTCCCGCCCGCCCCGCCGCACCCGCAGCGGCACGAGGATGTCCCCGGGGCCGGGCAGCTCCACTTCGGGCTCGGGCTGGTCGCAGGGGTAGTCGCGCAGCTCGGCGTACAGCTCGGAGAGCCGGGGATCGGCGGTGAGCGTGATCTGCCGGCGCAGCCGCCCGAGCAGGTGCGCCCGCCACTCGCCGAGGTTGAGGATGTGCGGGGCGAGCCCTTCCGGGTGCAGGCTCGCCCGCAGCACGTTGCTCAGCAGGTCGGGGTCGATCCCCTCGGCGAGCAGGGAGATGCCCTCGTTGGCGTCGACGAGGTCCCAGGCGCGGTCCACCACCACGGCCGGGTAGGGGTCGTGGGCCGACAGCAGCCGCCGGACCGCGTCGTACACCGCGGCCATGCCCGGCGAGTCGAGCGGCGACTCGCTGTAGACGGGGGCGTATCCGGCGGCCAGCAGCAGGTGGTTGCGCTCGCGGAGCGGAAGATCGAGATGCTCGGCGAGGTGGAGCACCATGTCGCGGCTGGGGGTGGCCCGACCGGTCTCCAGGAAGCTGATGTGCCGCGTGGAGATTTCGGCCTGGTTGGACAGGTCGAGCTGGCTCAGCCGCCGGTGCTCGCGCCACTGACGCAGGAGCTCGCCGAACGGCCGCTGATGAAGAGTGGCGACGGTCACGACCCCGACGCTATCCGCTCGCCGATCGGCCCGGCGATTACCCGTGAGGTAGCCGCGGGGCCGCGGGCGATCACTGCCAACGGAACAGGCGGGCCGCGGCGAGGCCGGCGGCCAGTGCCCAGCCCGCGAGTACGGCGAGGTGGAGCGGCTGAGGGGCGTGCCCGCCCAGGGCGTCCACGAGGCCCTGGCCGAAGGCGCCGGTGGGGGTGAAGTCGCTGATCCGGCGCAGGACCTCGGGCATGAGCGCCCGGGGCAGCCACATCCCCGCGAGGAAGAGCAGGGGGAACATGAGGGCCGCTCCCGCGCCCTGGACGACCCGGGAGTTCGGCGCCACGGCGGCGAGCAGCAGCCCGAGGGCGAGCATGGCGACCGAGCCGAGGACGAAGACCATCGCGAACGCCACGGGCGCCTTGGGGAGCGGCACTCCGAGGACCAGGTGGCCCACGGCCAGCGTCAGCGCGGTCGCCACCACCGACGCCGCCACGTTGACGAGCAACTGGGCGGACAGCAGCGACCCCGGCCGTACCGGCGTGGTGGACATCCGCCGCAGCACGCCGCGCTCCCGGTAGAGCACCAGGGCCGACGGCAGCGCGCTGAGCGCGAGCGTCACGATCGACAGCAGGATCATCATGCCCGTGAACGGCGCGTCCACGAAGCGCTGCCCGCCCAGCGACGGGTCGGCGTCCCGGAAGCCGGGAATCGTGCTGCCGAGCGCGAGCAGCAGCGCCACCGGCAGCACGACCACGAAGAACACGGCCGCGGGCTCGCGTAGGAACAGCCGGGCCTCCACCGCCGCGAGCTTTCCGAATGCCTTGGTCATGACTCCTCCTGGCCGGTGAGAACGAGAAACGCGTCGTCGAGGGTGGTGCGCTCCATGCGCAGGTCCCGCATCCGGGCGGGGGGCAGCACGGCGGTGACTGCGCTCAGCAGGTCGCCGGTGCCGGTGACCGTGACCTTCGCGCCGGTCTCCGTGCCGGTCTCCGTACCGTCCCCGTCACCGGTCACCGTGACGGACGCCACCTCGGGCAGCGCCCGAAGGGCGTCGACGGGCTCGCCGGTGTGGAAGACCAGGCGCTGCTCGCCGCCCGCGCGGGCGACCAGCCCCGCGGGGGTGTCCACCGCCCGCACGCGCCCCCCGGAGATGACCGCGACCCGGTCGCACAGGCGCTCCACCTCTTCCATGAAGTGCGTCACGAGCAGGACCGTCACGCCGCGGTCCCTGATCCGGGTGACCAGATCCCACGTCTCGCGGCGGGCCCGCGGGTCGAGGCCGGTCGTGAGCTCGTCGAGTATCGCGACGCGCGGGTTTCCGACCAGCGCGAGCGCGACCGACAGCCGCTGGCGCTGCCCGCCCGACAGCTTCGCGAAGGGCGCGCGGAGGTCGAGCCCGGCCTCCTCGGCCAGGGCCCGCCAATCGGCCGGGCGAGTGTAGAACGAGGCGTAGAGCGCCAGCGCCTCCCCGACCCGGATCTTGTCGGGCAGCGAGCACTCCTGGAGTTGCACGCCGACCTGTTCCTTCAGGTCCGCGTCCACGGTGACCGTGCCCGCGGTGGGGGTGCGCAGCCCGGCGACGCACTCGACCGTCGTCGTCTTCCCCGCCCCGTTGCGGCCCACGATGCCGAAGACCTCGCCCTCCTGCACGGAGAACGACACGTCCTCGACCGCCACCCGTGTGCCGTACGTCTTGCGGAGGTGGTCCACGGTGATGATTGCCATGCCGACGACGCTAGAAAGCGGGAGGGCGGCCCCGGAATGCGTCTGCGGACCCGGCGGGGGTGCACTTTCCCCCACCCCCATGGGGTGGCTCGGGCCACTGTGCCGGCGCGGCGGAAGCCCGCAAACTGGAGTGCATGACCTCAGCGCGCCCGACTCTCGTCGCCCTCGGCAGAGGCGCCGCCCTCGCCGGTCTCGCTCTGCTGGGTCAGGTCGCGGGCCTGGTGGTGCTGCTCGCCATGCTGCTCACCTTCCTGGTCGGCCTGGTGGTCGTCTTCCCGCCGGCCGTACGGCTCGCGCGGGCCGTGACCCGTGCGCAACGGAGGCTGGCCGCGCGATGGTCGGGCATACCGATCGACGAGCCCTATCTGCCCGCGCCGCCCCCGCCGGTCCCGCAGGCCGACGGCTGGTACCGGGACGGCCGCACCCTCTACAAGAAGCCCACGATCCCGGCCTTCAACGCGCGGTGGAACTGGATGACCAAGGATCCGGCCACCTGGCGCGACCTCGCCTTCCTCATCGGGGATCTGTGGATGGGCGGCCTGCTCGTCGCCGCACCGCTGCTCGCGACCGCGTACGGCGCGGTCCGCCTGGCCACGGGCGACCTTTCGGGCGCGGCCTGGATCCTGCTGGCGGTGAGCACCGCGTACTGGTACGCCCCGTGGGCCGTGCGCGCGCACGGCAGGATCGCCGCCGCACTGCTCGGGCCTACCGAGAAGGCCAGGCTGGCCCAGCAGGTCAGCCGCCTGGACGCGGCGCGCACCGAGGTCGTCGACTCGCAGGCCGCCGAACTGCGCCGGATCGAGCGCGACCTGCACGACGGCGCCCAGGCCCGCCTCGTCGCGATCGGCATGACGATCGGCGCTGCCGAGCAGCTGCTCGAAAGCGACCCGCAGGCCGCCAGGGCGCTGCTCGGCAAGGCGAGTGAGGCCTCGGCGACCGCGCTGCAGGAGCTCCGGCGGCTGGTGCGCGGCATCCATCCCCCGGTGCTGGCCGAGCGTGGTCTCGGTGACGCCGTACGCGCCCTCGCCCTGGACAGTCCGCTGCGCGTCCACGTCACGGTCGACCTGCCGGAGCGCGCCTCCGCCCCGCTGGAGTCGGCGGCGTATTTCGCGGTCAGCGAGCTGCTTGCGAACGCCGCTCGCCACGGTGACGCGACCGAGGCGTGGGTGGACGTGAGCGCGCAGGGCCCGGCGCTGCGCGTGACGGTGACCGACGACGGCCACGGAGGCGCGGACCCCGAGCGCGGCACCGGCCTGCGCGGCATCGAGCGCAGGCTCGGGGCCTTCGACGGCGTCCTCGCGGTGAACAGCCCTGTAGGTGGTCCGACCACGGCCGTCATAGAGCTGCCCCGGGCGTTCCGGGTGCGGCCGGTGCCGAGGTCACCGTGGCGCTACGCCGGCCGGATCTGCTGGGCGCTGTGGCCGATCGCGCTGTTCCCGCAGGGGCTGATCGCGATGGTGTTCAAGCTGGTGGGATCGCCGGTGAAGTCCTGGTTCCTCGGCCTGCACGTGCCCGAGCCCTTCCAGTGGCCGGTCATCGTCGGCATGATTGCGCTCGGCGGCGGCCTGCTGGCCGTCGCACTGGCGACGACGATGCGGAGCAGGGAAACGGAGGCCGGCGGGTGCGGGTAGTGCTTGCGGAGGACCTGCACCTGCTGAGGGAGGGCCTGGCCGCCCTGCTGCGCGCCCACGGCTTCGAGGTGGTGGCGGCGGTCGAGTCCGGCCCGGAGCTGCTCGCCGCGCTGGTCGGTGAGCGTCCCGACGTGGCCGTCGTGGACGTACGGCTCCCGCCGACCTTCACCGACGAGGGGCTGCAGGCCGCCCTGGCCGCGCGGCGGCAGGTGCCGGGGTTGCCGGTTCTCGTGCTCTCCCAGCACGTCGAGCAGCTGTACGCCAGGGAGTTGCTGGCCGACGGGTCCGGCGGCGTCGGCTACCTGCTGAAGGACCGGGTGTTCAACGGCGAGCAGTTCGTCGACGCCGTACGCCGGGTCGCGGGCGGGGGGACGGCGATGGACCCCGAGGTGATCGCCAGGCTGCTGGCGAGCAACGCGCGCAGCGAACCGCTCGGCCGGCTCACCCCGAGGGAGCGCGAGGTGCTGGAACTGATGGCGGAGGGCAGGTCCAACGCCGCGATCGGGCAGCGGCTGTTCCTCAGCGACAGCGCGGTGGGCAAGCACACGGCGAGCATCTTCGCCAAGCTCGGACTGGCGCCCTCCGACGACGACAACCGCAGGGTCCTCGCGGTGCTCGCCTTCCTCAACAGCAAGTAGCGCCACTGGGATTGTCGGTGCGGCCCGCTACTTTGGAGAGCGAGTCGTGGCGCAGGCAGGAGGTCGGCATGAAATTCCAGGTGAACCGCGACGTTCTGGCCGACGCGGTGGCGTGGGCGGCCAGGGTGCTGCCCGGCCGGCCCGCGGTTCCCGTTCTCGCGGGCCTGCTCCTGGAGGCGGGAGACGACCTGCGGGTGTCCGCCTTCGACTACGACGTGTCGGCCCGTGCCGACGTCGAGGCCGACGTCGCCGAGCCGGGGCGGGTGCTGATCCCCGGCAAGGTCCTCGCCGAGATCACCCGGAGCCTGCCCGCGCGGCCCGTCGAGATCGCCACGAGCGGGTCCGAGGCGGTGCTCGCCTGCGGCAGCGTGGAGTTCAACCTGCTCACCATGCCCGACGAGGACTTCCCCGCGATGCCGCCGATGCCGCCGAAGGTCGGCGCCGTGGGCGGCGGCGTGTTCGCCGACGCGATCCGCCAGGTCGCGGCCGCCGCCAGCCGCGACGACACGCTGCCCATGCTGACGGGCGTCCGCGTGGACATCGAGGGCGTGCGGGTCGCGATGGCCGCCACCGACCGCTACCGCATCGCCGCGAGCGAGTTCCTGTGGCACCCCGAGCAGGAGGACGTGCGGCACGGCGTGGTCGTGCCGGCGCGGGTCCTGGTCGAGGTGGCCCGGTCGCTGCGCGGGGGCGAGGTGGCGATAGGGCTCGGCGACAACGTGGCCGGCTTCGAGAGCCAGGGCCGCACGACCACTGTGCGCCTGCTCGACGACCAGTTCATCGACTACCGGTCGCGGCTGACCGGCGAGTGGGGCATCCACGCCGACGTGGCGGTGGCGCCGTTCGTGGAGGCCGTCAAGCGGGTCGTGCTGGTCGCCGAGCGCAACACCGCGGTCCGGCTGTCGTTCTCGCAGGGGCAGGTGCAGATCAGGGCCGGGGGCGGCGACATCGGCAGGGGCTCGGAGATCGTGGACGCCGAGCTCGAGGGGCCGGACATCGAGATCGCCTTCCAGCCTCACTTCCTGCTCGACGGGCTTGAAGGCGTCGGGACCGAGCGGGCGCGGATCCACATGGAATCCCCGACCCGTCCCGCGCTGATCACCGACGACGGTGAGGACCCCGGGTTCCGCTACCTCGTCATGTCGCTGCGGCTCGGCTGACCCTGCTCACCTGACCCTGCTCACCTGACGAGGCCCGCCTGATCGGGGCTCGCCTGCTCGGGCCCCGCGGGCGCCGTGGGGAACGGACCCGCCGGGCGGGGAGTCAGGAGGGAGACGGGGGTTGGCAGGCGACGCTCAGGAGGAGAGGGTGGCGGAGTCGGTGAGGGCGATGAGGATGTGCTCCATGCACGCGTGACCGGCCCGCTCGGCCGCGGTGGCGTCGCCGGCGACGATCGCGCGCACGATCGCGTCGTGGGGGATGTAGTTCTGCTCCAAGGAGCCGCCGGCCGCCGCGATGCTCGCTCGCAGCGCCGCCGAGAAGTCGACATACAGGTCGATCAGCACCCTGTTGTGCGTGGCCTCCACGACCGCCACGTGGAAGGCGAGGTCGGACTCGACGAACGCCTCGGGGTCGCCGTCCGCCCACGCCTTCTCCCGCGCGGCCAGCGCGGCCTCGATCGACGCGACATCGCCGTCGGTCCGCCGCGTCGCCGCGAGCCGGGCCGCCTCGACCTCCAGGGCCCGGCGGACCTCGAGGATCTCCAGCTGCTCGGCCGCCCGCAGCCGCCTGGCCATCGCGCCGGACAGCTCGCTGGTGGCCCGCACGTAGGTCCCGTCGCCCTGGCGGCACTCGAGCAGCCCGGCGTGGGTCAACGCGCGGACCGCCTCACGAACCGTGTTCCTGCCGACTCCGAGGTGCTCGGCGAGCACCGTCTCGGTGGGAATCTTGGCATGCATCTGCCAGGAGCCGGAGGTGATCTGCTCCTTGAGCTGGTCGATCACCTGGTCCACGAGAGACGCCCGCTGCGCCGTCCGCAGGCTCACGTCAGCCTCCTCTGGGTTGCCAATCATCCGATGATGGAATGAGTGGTAGACCCTTATTATTCCAGAGCCTCCAGAACAAGTCCGGAGGCCCCGGGAGGCTATCGAGCGAGCACCGTCGTGGTCATGGCGCCCGGTATGTTCACCCGGATCCCGACCGCTTCCAGGGCTCTACGATATGCCCCTGACTGCCGGTCGAGGGCACCGGCCTGGCCCCAGAGGTCGCCGAGCATGCGCCAGGCCCGGGCGGTCTCCCGGTCGGGCGTCACGCCGTCCAGCAGGTCGTGTGCCCGGTCCAACAGGGGGGCCGCATCTTCGGACCGTGCCAACGCGATCTCGGCCAGAACCATGTTCGCGGTGGCCGAGGTGGTCCCCTTGGCGCCGTCCAACAGATGCAGTGCCCGATCGGCGAGTTCGGCTGCGGATTCCGTGTCTCCGATCCGGAACCGTACGGAACTCAGCACCACAAGGCTCCGAGCGTGCTCCTGCCGCTCTGCCGGGAACTCCGCGAAGACCTCGGCCGCGGAGCGGGCGAGCGCGTTGGCTCGGTCCAAATCCGCGCCTTCGGGATGCGTCGCGGTGAGGCGAGCCCAGTGCATCGCGATGCGGGCGCGGCGGACGGCGATCCGGGCCGGGCGACCGGCGGCGAGGGCGTCCTCGGCGAGCTGCACGGCCAGCGCCGAGTCCTCGCCTTCGGCCGCCGTCACGCTGGCCTGCCACAGCGCGAGGATCTCCGTGCTGCGGTCGCCGGCGCGCTCCGGGCCCGACGTCGACAGCACCCGCTCGACGTACGGCAGGCCGGTCTCGGCCTCAACGAGCGCCAGCGCCAGCTCCACGGCCAGCTCGCCCTCGATCACGCCGAGCCGGTCCACCTGGCCGAGCGCGTGCGCGCCGAGGTCCCGCGCCCGAAGCCGGTCGCCGGCCCGCTGGTAGCAACGGCACAACGCGATGGTCAGGGGCAGGTCGGCGAGGCGCTCGGGGTGCGCGGAGGCCTCGCGGCGCAGCCGCTCGTACGCCTCGACGGCCCGGCCGACGCGGCCCTGCGCCTCCAGCGCCCGCGCCACACCGAGCCGCGCGTGGGCGGCGAGCATCGCGTTGTCCTCACCCGCCGCCTTGACGATCTCGCCGAAGCGGTCGGTCGCCACGGCGGGATCGCCGTGATAAAGCTCGAGCTCGGCATGTCGGAGGCCGAGCTCGGTGTCGATGCGCTGCCTGGGTTCTATCCCGTGGAGCAGGAACTCGGTGGTGCAACCGAGCCGCTCGGCAAGCAGCCGGGCGACGACCGGCGTTGGCGTCCGCTTTCCGGACTCGATGAGTGAGACGTAACTGTCGGATAGGTCGGGTCCGGCCAACTGGGCCTGCGACATGCGCCTGCTCAACCGCAATCCGCGGACGCGGTCACCGATGGTTCCCTGACTCGGCATCTGATCTCACAGGGCGGGGGAAGGGTCAATAGTGTCGCCATAATGGCACGAAGCGACCGAATCGTGTAACCCTCCGTCAAGAATCACGACGGTGAAGGTTCGATCACGGTGACGAGATACCGGACGGGCGGCCCGCCGTCAGTCGTCGTCCCCGTCCTTGCTGGGGAAGATCATCTGACAGACCTCGAGGTACAAGGTCTCGGGATAGGGGATGTGGGGGACGGTGCGCAGGGCCTGATCCTGGCCGGCCGACTCCATCACGAACTCGCCGTAGCCGAGCATGCGGCCGAGGAGCGAGCGCTGGAAGCTCATGTCGGTGACCTTGCTCAGGGGCATCATCGCGACCTTGCGCGTGATGAGGCCGGTGGTGAGAAGCATGCGCTGGGAGGTGACGACGAAGTAGTCGACCGACCACTCCGCGACCTTCCATACGAAACGGACCAGCAGGAGGAGCCAGGCCCACCAGACGAGGGCGAGGGCCTGGCTCGCCCCGTTGTCGCTCAGGAACTTGCTGAGGACTCCGGCGAGGATGAGCCCACCGAAGATCTCGGCGACCGGGCGCAGGAGCACGGCGGGGTGGCGCCGCACCATGATGACTTGGTGTTCGTGGGGGAGGAGGTAACGGTTGACCGACGACGGGGCGGAGTCCCCGTGGGTCACAAGTCTCATGTCAGGGTGGCGAAGAACTGCGCCATCGAGTCGGCCGCGCTGACGATTCCGTTGAAGGCTCCGTGGACCGTTTGGGCCGCGTCAGTCGGTCTCGTGAGCAGGTAGAACCCTGCCGACACGATGAGCGTCCACTTGATGACTTTCTTCGCCTGCACCGCCGTCACCACTCCCATGACCAATACATTACCCAGACACCCCGTTTGGTAAAGCGGCTAACCGCGAACGGGTTGAGAGACTGACGGCGTCATCCCCGCTCCGCAGCGGCGGTCGCGAGGACCCGCAGGTGCTTGCGGGCGATGCGCTCGACCAGTGCGGGATGCGCGTGTCCGGTGACCTCGATGGCGCCGTGGTGGGCGGCCTGAACGCACCGGGTCACCGTCGCAGGAGGATGAACCCCCGCGAACTCGTCCCTGAGCAGGGCCTCGAGCTGTTCGTAGTGCTCGCCGGCCGGATGCTGGATCATCGCTCTCCCTGGTGGCGCGCCGCTCGCGAGAGCGCGAGGTGACGTCGTCATCACACTGTGTACCCTACCGGGCGCGGAGTGTAACCAGGGTGAGAGGGGACGGACCACGCGGAGAGGAAAGGGAAATCAAACCGCGGGGAAATCAGAGCGGGGAATGCGGGCCGCGGGGAATTCAGACGACGCCGTACAGGCGGTCGCCGGCGTCGCCGAGCCCGGGCACGATGTAGCCGTTCTCGTTCAGCCGCTCGTCGAGGGCGGCCGTCACCACCCGGATCGGCCGGTCGCCGCCGCGGAACGCCTCGTCGAGGTAGGCGACGCCCTCGGGGGCGGCCAGCAGGCAGATCGCGGTGACGTCCCGGGCCCCGCGGTCGAACAGGAAGTTGACCGCCGCGGCGAGGGTGCCGCCCGTCGCCAGCATCGGGTCGAGCACGTAGCACTGCCGGCCGGACAGGTCCTCCGGCAGCCGGGTCGCGTACGTCTGGGCCTGCAGCGTGGACTCGTCGCGGATCATCCCGAGGAAACCCACCTCGGCGGTCGGCAGGAGCCGGGTCATCCCGTCGAGCATCCCCAGCCCGGCGCGCAGGATCGGGACCACGAGCGGCGCGGGCCGCGCCAGCCGTACGCCGCTGGCGGGGGCGAGAGGCGTGTCGACCGTGACGTCGGTGACCCGCACGTCCCTGGTGGCCTCGTAGGCGAGCAGGGTGACCAGCTCGTCGGCCAGGCGGCGGAACGTCGGCGAGTCGGTCCGCACGTCGCGGAGGGTGGTGAGCTTGTGGGCGACGAGCGGGTGGTCGACGACGAGGGTCTCCATGGGGACAAAAGTTACCCTCTCCTGGGCGGACCCTCGACGCCGCCTGAGTCTTTGATCACGATTTGGAGTGAGCGCCGTACGGTGGGACTCCGATTCTGCGACGATTGCCTGCGTGAAGAGCGCGCGGTGGGGAAGACGATGACAGACGTGGACACTCTTGACTTCGCCATCGTCGTCTATCGCGAGGAGGACCGCTGGGAGGCGGAAATGCTCCCGGTGGCGCTGACCTCCGACCTGGACGGCCTCATTCACGCCCTCCGCCAGACCCCCAGCATGGGCACCACGATTGGCATGGTCGCCGTAGGGGATGACTTCTTCGTGGCGTTACGGGTCTTCGGCGAGCAGGTGGACGTCTTCCTCTCGGACCTCACGGCCGCCTGGGAGTGGCCGCTGGCGCAGCAGGTCCTCGAGTACCTCGACGTGCCCGTGCCCGAGGAGGAGGAGCTCGACAGCGTGCTGCCCGCCGGGGACCTGTCCATCTTCGCCGACCTCGGGCTCGACGAGATGGAACTGGGCGCGCTGTCCGGCGACCTCGACCTGCTGCCCGACGAGGTCCTGTCCAGCATCGCCGCGCGGCTGGGCTTCTCCCAGCCGTTCGAACGCGCCGTCGACGCCGCCATCGGCTGACCTGGGGAGACGGCAATGCCCTCCAGATCCAACCTCTTCTCCGCCGGCTTCGCCCGCATCGACGGCCGCTGGACCGGCGCCGAGGTCGATCTCGGCGAGGCCGAGATCGCCGACGACCTGAGCGACGCCCTGCAGGAGGCGCTCGGGCTGAGCGGCGACGAGCTCGCCCTGCTCTGCGTCGAGGTCGAGGACGAGTGGTTCGCGATCGTCCGTTATGAGGACGACCTCGACCCTCGCGTGTTCATCTCCGACGCGCACGCCGTGCAGAACGACCCGCTCGGGGAGATCTTCGCCGAGCTCGCCGGCGCCGTCGTGGACAAGGACGCGCCCGACCTCGGCATCCGCCCGGTGGGCGACATCGAGCTGCTCGGCGACTTCTCGCTGAGCGCGGAGGAGCTCGTGGAGCTCAGCATGGAGGAGGGCGTGCTGCCCGCCGACATCCTCTCCCTCATCGCCGAACGGCTCGGCTTCGCCGACGAGCTCGACCGCCTGCGGTGACCGGCTCGCCGCGGCCGGAGGCGTACGAGGCCGCCATGCGGCTGGCGTTGGCGGAGGCCGTGCGGGCGGGCGGGCGCGGCGAGGTGCCGGTGGGCGCCGTGGTGCTCGGCCCGCCGCGGCCCGGCTCGGTGGTGCCGCAGGAGGTGCTGGCGGCGGCGGGCAACGACCGTGAGGCGAGCGCCGACCCCACGGCCCACGCCGAGGTGCTCGCCCTGCGCGCGGCGGCCGCCGCGACCGGCGACTGGCGGCTGACGGGCTGCACCCTCGTCGTGACGCTCGAACCCTGCACGATGTGCGCCGGCGCCGCGGTCCTCGCCCGGGTGGACCGAGTGGTGTACGGCGCGGTGGACGAGAAGGCCGGGGCCGCGGGATCGCTGTGGGACGTCCTGCGGGACCGCAGGCTCAACCACCGGCCCGAGGTGGTCATGGGCGTGCTGGCCGGCGAGTGCGCGGCCGTGCTGAGCGACTTCTTCTCGGGCCGCCGCGCCTGACCGGGCGGGCGGACGGAAACGGATGCGCGCGCAGTGGTGTTCGTCCGGTAAGCTGCTGCGCGGTGGAGTCGCCTAGTGGCCGAGGGCGCACGCCTCGAAAGCGTGTGTAGGGCAACCTACCGTGGGTTCAAATCCCACCTCCACCGCTCGACGGAAGAGCCGCCGATCCCGACCAGGGGCCGGCGGCTCTTCCGCGTTCAGGGCCCGTCAAGCTCAGGGGCCCGCGGCCGGGCCAGTCGTCGTACGCCCGCGGCCACCCAGATCCCGGCCAGCCCGGCGTAGGCGGCGAGCAGCGCGGCGGTGGCGGAGGACAGGAGCGCCGCCAGGGCGGCGGCCAGTCCCAGGAGGATCGCGTAGCCGTACAGGACGGCGCGGGCGCGGGGCGCGCTCGTGTGCGCCGCCTCCTGAACGGGGGTGACCAGCGCCATGACCGCCGCGCCTGCCACTCCCACCGCCTCCTGGGCGGTCGCCACACCCGTGACGAGCAGCGCGGCTCCGGCGGCCGGCAGGCAGCAGCACACGAGGGCCGTGCGCGCCTGCGCGCCGTCCAAGAGCAGCCGGGTGGCCCTGGCGCGCGCCAGGCGCAGGGTGGTGACCGCTTCGGCGACCCAGGCCGCCCAGTGCAGGAGCGCGATGAGGACGAACAGGGCGATGACCGGAGGCACGGCGGGCAGCAGGAACAGCATCCGCCATCCGCCGGAGAACCTGCCGCGCAGCCGCGCGAGCAGGCGGTAGACCGGGTTGCGCCGCTTGAGCGCCGCCACCAGGAGATCCCTGGCCTGGTCGAAGCCCGGAGACAGGCGGAGCACCTCGCGGAACGCGTGGGCGGCCTCGCCGGGCGAGCCGAAGGCGAGCTGCGCGCGCCCGTACGCGAGGTGGGCCAGGGCGCTCTCGGGATCGAGTCCCAGAGCCCGCCCGGCGGCCTCCTTCGCTCCGGCGGCGTCGCCGTGCTGGGTCAGGGCCACCGCGAGCAGGGCGGCCAGGTCGGCGTTCTCGGGCTCGACGGCCAGCCCGCGGCGCGCCGCGTCGGCCGCCGGCGGCCACTGCTCGGCACTGACGTGCGCCCGGGCCAGCAGTTCCCACGTGGGCGCGTGCTCGGGGTGGAGCGCCAGGCAGGTCCGCGCGGCGGCGACGGCCTCGTGCGGATACCCCGCCCGGTGGTACGCGTGCCCGCTCACGTAGTGCGGGAACCAGTGGTCCGGGGCGAGCCGTACGGCCTCCGCGGCCTCGCCGATCGCCTCCGCCGCCCTGCCCTGCCGGGTCAACGCCACGGAGAGGAAAGCGTGCCCGTCGACGTTCTCCGGCTCCCGGGCGAGCAGGCCGCGCAGCTCCCGCTCGGCCTCGGCCGGGCGGTTCAGCCCCAGCAGCGTCCGCGCCCGCTCGAGCGAGGCCGCGGTGGTCACCACTTGGCGTTGCCGCGCTTGCCGTCGATCCAGGGCATCAGCTCGTCCCAGGCGCCGGAGTCGTTGGCGTGCAGGACGTAGTTGCGCGCCGTCCCGAGCCACTCCTTCACGGCCGTCGGCCTCGTCGCCCGGGCCACCGCGAGCAGGTCGTGCGTCGTCAGCGGGAGGGGACGGCCCGCGGCGATCGACTGGTGGAGCTTGGTCTCCACCGCCCGGTCGACCACGCCCTTGAGGTCCGCGCCCACGAACCCGTCCGTCACCTTCGCCACCGCGTCGAAGTCCATCTCGGCCAGCGGTTTGTCGCGGCACAGGATGCGCAGGATGGCGGCGCGGGCCGCGGGGTCGGGCGGAGGCACGAACACCAGCTGGTCGAACCGCCCGGGACGCCGGAACGCCACGTCGATGTACCAGGGCGCGTTGGTGGCCGCCAGCACCAGGACGCCCTCGTTGGCGTGCTCGTCCACGCCGTCGAGCTCGGCGAGGAACTGGTTGACCAGCTGCCGATGGTGCGCCTGCCGCATGTCCGACCGGCGAGCGGCGAGCGCGTCGACCTCGTCGAAGAAGAGCACGCACGGCCGGTTGCGGCGGGCCATCTCGAACGTGGCCCGCAGGTTGCGCTCGCTGGAGCCGATGTACATGTCCAGGATGTCGGCCAGCCCGACGTCGATGAACGCCGCGCCGAGCTCGCCCGCCGCCGCCCTGGCCAGGTGGGTCTTGCCCGCGCCCGGAGGGCCGTACAGCAGCACGCCGCCGCCCGCCCGCTTGCCGAACGCGGCGAACAGCTCGGGCTGCTGGACGGGGAGCAGGAGCTTCATCCGCAGCGCGTCCTTGACCGCCTCCATGCCGGCCACGTCGGCGAAGCTGACGCGGGAGCGCTCGACCTCCGCGTCGGCGCCCCCGGCGGCGTGCGGCGCGCCGGACGGGGCGGACTGCGGCGGAGGGGACGGGACGGGCTGCGGCGCGAGCCGGGCGGCCAGATCGGGGTCGGACAGCGAGGGGTCGCGGGAGACCGCGTCGTGGTACCGGCGTGCCGCGCCGGCCACGTCGCCCTCGCCCAGCAGCGCCCGGGCGGCGACGACCCCGAGGCGCGGGGCGTGGCCGGGATCCGCCAGGAGCGGTTCCAGCACCGACAGCGCCGGGCCGTGGGCGCTCTGCCGTACGAACGCCTCCGCGAGACCGGCGACGACGTCCGGATCCTGGGGCGACAGCACGAGAGCGGCGCGGAACTCGGCCTCGGCCTCGGCGAGGTAGCCCTTGGCCAGAAGCTGCTCGGCGAGGTGGCGCCGCAGGGGAAGGTTGTCGGGAGACAGCCGAGCCGCCTCGCGGAGGGCGTGGAGTCCGGGGTCGTCGAGCACCGCCCGGCTCCCTTCTGTCGGGATCAGGTCACGTGAAACGACCGTAAGGGTACCGAGGCGGTCAGACAGTCCGATCTTGCGGCGTCAGCCCTGCAGCTCCAGCACGCGGGCGTGCAGCACCGAACGCTGGTGCAGCGCGGCGCGCAGGGCCCGGTGCAGGCCGTCCTCCAGGTACAGCTCGCCCTGCCACTGCACCACGTGGGGGAAGAGGTCGCCGTAGAAGGTCGAGTCGGCGGCCAGCAACGAGTGCAGATCCAGCACCGCCTTCGTGGTGATCAGCGTGTCGAGCCGGACCTGCCTGGGCGGGATCTGCGCCCACTCCCGGGACGACAGTCCGTGCTCGGGATAGGGCCGTCCGTCGCCGACCAACTTAAAGATCACGGTACGTAGTTTAGAAGACGACGCAAAGACTCGTGTCCGAGGCTCCTCCGGGGGTGCTCAGATGCTTCCCGAGAAGGTGTCGCAGCGCGCCGGGTCACCCGACGAGTAGCCGTTCGTGAACCACTGGGTCCGCTGGGCCGAGGTGCCGTGCGTGAACGCGTCCGGGTTGACCCTGCCCTGGGCCTGCTCCTGGATGTGGTCGTCGCCGACCGCCGCGGCGGCGCTGAGCGCCTCCTTGATGTCGGCGTCGGAGAACGGCTCGGCGTAGAAGCCGGTGTCCACCGCGTTCTTGGCCCACACGCCCGCGTAGCAGTCGGCCTGCAGCTCGAGCCGCACCGAGCCGCTCTCCGCGCCCTGGTCCTGGCCGACCCGGTTCATCGTGCCGAGCAGGTCCTGCGCGTGGTGGCCGTACTCGTGGGCGATCACGTACGCCTGCGCGAACGGGCCGCCCTTGGCCCCGAACCGCGACTGCAACTCGTCGAAGAACGACAGGTCCAGGTAGACGTGCTGATCGCGAGGGCAGTAGAAGGGGCCGACGGAGGAGTCCGCCGCGCCGCAGCCGGTCTGCACCCCACCGGAGAACAGGGTGGTCTTCGCGCCGGTGTACCCCTGGATCTGCTCGCCCCAGTATTTCTGGATGCTGTTGACGACGCCCACGACCCGGCACTTCTCCGACTGGTCGGCGTCGGCGCCGGTCTTGCACTGCTCGCTCAGATCGCTGGTCGGCTGCAAGCCGGCGGGCTCGCCCCCGCCGCCCGTGATGTTGCCGGGGTTGATGCCGAAGATCAGTGCCACGATGAGGGCGATGATGCCGGCGGCTCCGCCGCCGATGGCCAGACCTCCGCCGCGAAAGCCGCCTCCACCGCCGACGTCCTCGACTTGTGAGGTGTCGAGCTGCGCTCGGTCATCGAAATCCATCTGCGACGCTCCCGGTAGGGTTCCCGTCTCTCGCCGGGCCTACTGCCCCGGATAGGGGTGATCATGCCAGCGGTCGCGCCATGCCGGATCCGTCTTGCCCCGATCATCATGATTCGCCGGGTTAGGATCACCGCGTGCCTCGGAGCGCCTTCCCCCGGCTGGTGCCGCCGATGCCGGGCGGGCGGGGGTGGCTCGGCCCGCTGGTTGTGGCCGCTTTCGGGGGGTTCCTCCGGTTCGATCGGCTCGGAGTCCCGCACGCGTTCGTCTTCGACGAGACCTACTACGCCAAGGACGCCTACTCGCTGATCAGGTTCGGCGTCGAGCGGCAGTTCGCCGACGACGTCGACCCGGCGATCCTGCGCGGCGGCACGGACGTCTTCAAGACGTGCGGGACGTTCGAGGAATGCGGCGCCTACGTCGCCCACCCCCCGCTTGGCAAGTGGCTGATCGGCGCGGGGGAGTGGCTGTTCGGCCTGACGCCCTTCGGGTGGCGGTGCGCGGCCGCGCTCGCGGGCACGCTCAGCGTGCTGGTCCTGGCGCGGACCGCCCGCCGGATGACCCGCTCGACCCTCCTCGGCTGCCTCGCCGGCCTGCTGCTGGCGCTGGACGGCCTGCACCTCGTGCTGTCGCGCTCGGCGCTGCTCGACGTCTTCCTCACGTTCTGGGTGCTGGCGGGCTTCGCCTGCCTGGTCGCCGACCGGGACGCGGCCCGCACCCGCCTGACGGAGTGGTACCGCACCTCCGCCCTGACCGGGCCCGCCCCCCGGCTCGGCCCGCGGCCCTGGCGGCTGGCGGCCGGCCTGTGCCTGGGCGCGGCGGCGGCGACCAAGTGGACCGGTCTGCTGTTCGCCGTGGCATTCGCGATCATGACTCTCGTCTGGGACTGCGGGGCCAGACGCGCCGTCGGCCTGCGCCGGCCGTACCGGCAGGCGGTCCGCCACGACTGGCCGCTGGGCCTCGCCTGGCTCGGGGCCGTGCCGCTCGCCGTCTACGTCGCGTCGTTCGCCGGATGGTTCGCCTCGGCCGGCGGGTGGGGCCGCAACTGGGACCGCGCCACCTCGAACGGCTGGGCCTACTTCGTCTTCGACTCGCTGCGCTCGTTCGTGGACTACCAGAGCCAGGTGTTCGGCTTCCACCAGGGGCTGAGCGCGCACCACGACTACCAGTCGGATCCCTGGGGATGGCCGCTGCTGCTGCGGCCGACACTGTTCTTCTACCAGTCGCCCCGCACGTGCGGCGCGGCGTCCTGCTCCCAGGCGATCCTCGGGACCGGCACCCCGGTGATCTGGTACGCCGCGCTGCTCGCGCTGCTCGCGATGGTGGTCCGGTACACGGCGACCCGCGACTGGCGGGCGGGGGCCGTCCTGCTCGCCTACGCCGCGAGCTGGCTGCCGTGGTTCTACTTCGCGCTGGCGGACGACCGCACGATGTACCTGTTCTACCTGCTCCCGGCGGTGCCGTTCATGATCCTCGCGATCGTGCTGGCGTGCGGGCTCGTCCTCGGGCCGCCGGGCGCCTCGAACTCCCGGCGGTCCACGGGCGCGGCGCTGGTGGGCGCGTTCACGCTGCTCGCGCTGGTGAACTTCTGGTGGCTGTCGCCCGTGTTCACCGCCGTGCCCGTGCCGTACGACGCCTGGCTGAGCCGCATGCTGCTGCGGAGCTGGATTTAGCGGCGGCGGAAGAGCCGGTCGGTCCACTCGCGCACCCGCGTGGCGATCGCCGGCAGCAGCGTGATGTGGTCGGCGCCCTCCACCGGGACGAACGTGACGTCGGTGCCCGCCCCGCGCAGCTGCCCGGCCGTCATCCGGCTGAGCGCGATCGGGATGACGTCCTCGGTGCCGTGGACGACGTACACCGGCCGTGGATAGCGCGCCACCGGGATCTCGTCGTCGGCCAGCGCCCGGGCGAACGCGTCGGTGGCCGCCGCCGGGTCCTTGAGCACGTCGCCGTTGGTGAGGCCGGCGACCGCCTCGATCATCTCGCCGATGCAGGCCCGCCCGGCGAGATCGACGAGTTCGAGTCCCTTCGGGGTGAACCAGTCCGCCGCCCGGAAGCCCGGGGTCGTCAGCGGCATCGTGCGGCCGTTGTAGGGGATCGTGTGGTTGATCGGCTTCGCCGGGTCCCGGAACGCCGGGTCGGCCGTCTGCACTCCCCACTGCGTGATCGGGGCCATCGCGATCGTGCCCATGTGCCGCAGCGAGGGGGCGTACGCGGCGGCGAGGGCGCCCGCGAACAGGGCCGCGTGCCCGCCCATCGAATAGCCGACGGACGCCCAGTTCCGGCTCACGGGCGCGACGCGGCGGGCGGCGCGGACGATGTCCACGAGGTCGTACGCCTCGGACCGCCCGTCGATGCCGGGGCTGTCGCCGGGTGTGCCGAGCCCCTCGTAGTCGCTCACCGCCACGGCGTATCCCGCCGCGAGCAGCGTCTCCTGCACGGCGCGCTCCCAGGGACTCGGGCCCGTACGGGAGGGGGCGCAGGCGTCGGCGATCCCGCCGAACCCGTGGCCGAAGCTCACGACCGGCCACCCGCCCGCCGGTGGGCGTCCGGCCGGCAGCGCCAGCGTGCCGCTCACCACCGTGGGCCGCCCGTCGTGGCCGGTGGACCGGTACCAGATCGCCAGCGACGTCCCCGCCCCCGCCAGCCGCAGGCTCTCGGCCAGCGGCTCGGTCCGTACCGGCGTCCCCGGTGCCTTGATCGGTGCCTTGATCGGCACCTTCGGCGGTGCCGACGCGGACGCGGGAGCCGGCAGGACGAGCGCGAACGCGGCGGCGAGCGCCGCGGCCTTACGGGAGATCGTCATGGGTGTGTCTCCAGGGTCCGGCGGCCGGGCCTGTCCGGGCCGCAGGACCGGAGTGTCCCAGCCGTGAACCGCTGGTCAACCGCAGGCGCCCGCCGCCCTGACGGGGCGTGCGACGACGGGCCGCCGGAGCTGAAACTTTCGCGGATCAGCCGGCGTAGACGATGAAATCGGGATAGACGTGCACGCCGGGGCGCCCGCCGATCTCCTTCACCGCGTCGCGGATCTCCCGCAGGTGGCCGGCCGTCATCTGCAGCGGCGGCTCGTCGGGCTGATAGGTGGTGCGGATCGGGTAGTCCACGCCGGGCGCGTTCGTCATCTCGATGTGGCAGCCGAGCACGTGGGTGACCGGCCGGTCCGCGGCGAACTTCACCAGGCGGTCGATGGTCCGCTCGAACGCCGGCCAGTCCTCGACGTACAGCCGGCCGCGGTAGACCGTGTCACCCGTCAGCAGCAGCCCGGTGGACCGGTCGTAGAAGGTCACCGCCGACCTGTGGTGCCCGGGGCTCGACAGCACGTCCAGGACGCGGCCGCCGAGATCGAGGGGGACGGGCACGTCCAGGTCGTCGCCGAGGCCGAAGAACTCGCGTACGCGTTCGGGCGCGGGATCCACGATCACCGTCTCCGGACGGCCGGAGAACTGGGCGTCACCGGCGATGTGGTCGCCGTGGCCGTGGGTGTGGGCGACGAGAAGCCCGTATCCCTCGCGGGGGTGCTCCTCCAGCCAGCCCCGCACGATGGCGTCCACGGTCCGGCGCAGCGGGAAGAACCGGGCGGACGCGGTCGCGCCGGTGTCCAGCAGGAGGGCCCGGGCGCCCCCGAACAGCAGGAACATGAAGGGCGCCTCGTAGTTGATGGCCTTGTTCTGGCGCAGGACGAAGGTGTGCTCGTCGTACCGGTGCACCTGGATGTCCGGATCGGTGTTGTGCTTGGCCGACTCGGAGCCGTGAATCCAGCGAGGGAAGTCGATCTGCTCCATTCGGCCCACGCTAGAGGCGGGTGGCGGCCCGGACCAGCCCGGCGAGGGCCCGGGAGCGGCTGTGCGGCGGCCAGGCGATCACCGTCGTCACCGCCGGGGCGTCCAGCACCGGCACGGCGGCGAGGTCGCCGCGCAGATGAGTCCGGCACGATTCCGGCAGGACCGCCGTGGCCCGGCCGAGCGCGATCAGCTGGAGAAGCTGCGCGTGGTCCCGGACCTGCGGACCGGGACCGTCCGGGTATGTGCCGTCGAGGTTGGGCCAGCGTGGCATCGGCAGTCCGGGCAGCGCGGTGACGTCGGCCATCCGCAGATGTGCCCGGGCGGCGAGGGGATGCCCGGCCGGCAGGACCACGACCTGCCCCTCCGTGCACAGCTCCTCCACGTCGAACCCGGCCGTCGAGTCGAACGGCCGGTGTAGCAGCGCCACGTCGGCCCGCCCGTCGCGCAGCAGCCGCTCCTGCTCGCCGATGCCGCACAGGAGCACGTCGACGGCCAGTGCGCCGGGCTCCGCGGCGTACGCGTCGAGCAGCTTCGGCAGCAGCTCGCCGGCCGCTCCGGCCTTCGTGACGAGGACCAGGCCGGGGCTGCCGGCAGCGGCGAGTGCGGCGCGGCGGGCACGGCGCTCGGCGGCCTCGACCGCGTCGAGAGCCGCCCGGCCCTCGGTCAGCAGCACCGACCCGGCGTCGGTCAGCGTGACGGAGCGGCTGGTGCGCTCCAGCAGCGCCACCCCGAGCCGCCGTTCGAGCTGACTGATCGCCCGCGACAGCGGCGGCTGCGCGATTCCCAGCCGCTGCGCGGCCCGTCCGAAGTGCAGCTCCTCGGCGACGGCGACGAAGTAGCGCAGCTCTCGCGTCTCCATGCCGCCACGTTATCTCCCGGCCGCCTCGATCGATACCCGGGAGGTATCGCCGGCCACCCGATCGGTGTTGGAGGTTCCGGCCTGGTCGCGGACAGGATGAGACGCATGAGCGGACAGACGATCGCGCTGGTCACCGGCGCGAACAAGGGGATCGGATACGAGATCGCGGCTGGCCTCGGCGCCCTCGGCTGGAGTGTCGGCGTCGGCGCCCGGGACGACGAGCGCCGGGAATCCGCGGTGGAGAAGCTACGCGCGGCCGGTGTCGACGCGTTCGGCGTGCCGCTCGACGTGACCGACGACGCGAGCGTGGCCGCGGCCGCCGGACTGATCGAGGAGCGCGCGGGACGTCTCGACGTGCTCGTCAACAACGCGGGGATAACCGGCGGCGCGGCACAGATGCCCACCACGGCCGACCTCGCCGAGGTGCGGACGGCCGTGGAGACCAACGTGATCGGCGTCATCCGCGTCACCAACGCGATGCTGCCGCTGCTGCGCCGCTCGGCGTCACCGCGGATCGTGAACATGTCCAGCACCGTCGGCTCACTCACCCGGCAGACCACTCCCGGCGCCGAGACGGGCCCGATCGCCGTCGCCTACGCGCCGTCGAAGACGTTCCTCAACGCCGTCACGGTCCAGTACGCCAAGGAGTTGCGCGACACGAACATCCTGATCAACGCCGCCTGCCCCGGTTTCTGCGCGACCGACCTCAACGGCTTCCGCGGCGTCCGTACCCCCGAGCAGGGCGCGGCGATCGCGATCAGGCTCGCGACCCTGCCCGACGACGGGCCGACGGGCGGGTTCTTCGACGACGACGGCCCGATTCCCTGGTGACGCGTGCCCTGGTGACACACGACTGAGGTCCGGACACACGAAAGGCCCGGCTGGATGGACCGGGCCTTTCGCGTTCTTGCTGCTCAACCAAGCGCGGAGGATAGGAGATTCGAACTCCTGAGGGGTTGCCCCCAACACGCTTTCCAAGCGTGCGCCCTAGGCCAACTAGGCGAATCCTCCGTCGGACAGCTTAGCTCACTTCCCGTGTGGTTTCGACGTGTCGCGACACGGCCCGCGCACACCCGTCGAGTGGCTAGACTGTCCTAGGACCCCTCGCGCGGCGTCATCCTGTGAACCTCCCCAGGGCCGGAAGGCAGCAAGGATAAGCGGGCTCTGGCGGGTGTGCGAGGGGTCTCTTCAGTTAGCGGGTACGCCGGCCGGGTCGACCCCCCGAGGAGGCGGCATGAGTCTTGCGCTGTACCGCAAGTACAGACCCGGGACGTTCGCCGAGGTCAAGGGGCAGGAGCACGTCACCGATCCGTTGCGCCAGGCGTTGCGCAGCGGCCGGATCCACCACGCCTATCTCTTCAGCGGCCCGCGCGGCTGCGGCAAGACCTCCAGCGCCCGCATCCTCGCCCGCTCCCTGAACTGCGAGAAGGGCCCGACGCCCGACCCCTGCGGCGAGTGCGAGTCCTGCGTCGCGCTGGCTCCCACCGGGCCGGGCCACCTCGATGTGATCGAGATCGACGCGGCGTCCCACGGCGGCGTGGACGACGCCCGCGACCTGCGTGAGCGGGCCTTCTTCGCCCCCGTCTCGGCGCGCTACAAGATCTACATCATCGACGAGGCCCACATGGTCACCCGTGAGGGCTTCAACGCGCTGCTGAAGCTGGTGGAGGAGCCGCCGCCGCACCTCAAGTTCGTCTTCGCGACCACCGAGCCCGAGAAGGTCATCGGGACGATCAAGTCGCGCACCCACCACTACCCCTTCCGCCTGATGCCGCCCGCAACTCTGAAGCGGCTCATGGAGGAGATCCTCGAATCCGAGTCGGTGCCGTACGAGCCGGCCGCGTTACCGCTGGTCGTACGGGCGGGCGCGGGCTCGGCCCGGGACACGCTGTCGATCCTCGACCAGCTGCTCGCGGGCGCCGACGACTCCGGCATCACCTACCAGCGAGCGGTGTCCCTGCTCGGCTACACCGACGGCGACCTGCTCGACGAGGTCGTCGACGCGTTCGCCAAGCGGGACGGCGCGGCCGTCTTCCACGCCGTGCACCGGGTGATCGAGGGTGGTCACGACCCCCGCCGCTTCGCCACGGACCTGCTCGAACGCTTCCGCGACCTGGTGATCCTGTCCAACGTCCCCGAAGCGGCGGGCAGCGGCCTGCTCGACCGGCCGGACGACGAACTGGAGCGCCTCCAGGCACAGGCGGCGTCCATGGGCCCCGCCGAGCTGACCCGGGCGGCCGAGGTGTTCAACGCCGGGCTGACCGAGATGCGCGGCGCGACCTCACCCCGCCTGCTGCTGGAACTGATGTGCGCCCGCGTGCTGCTGCCCGGGGCCGACCAGGGCGAGGCGGCGCTGCTGACACGGCTCGAACGGCTGGAGCGCGGCGTCGCGGCCGGTGTCCACACCGCCGCACCCGCACCGGCGGCGCCCCCGGCCCCCGCCGCTGCCCCGGCTCCGGCTTCCGCTCCGGCTTCCGCTCCGGCCCCCGCCCCGGCTCCCGCCCCGGCTCCCGCACCGCGGGTTCAGGCGGCCGCCCGGAGCGCCGACGACTGGCCCACCCCCGTACGGCCCGGCTCCGGGTCGGCTGCCGCACCGCCTTCGCAGGCGCCGCAGGCCCAGGCGCCCGCTGCGGGCGGAGGGCCGGTGCAGCAGGCCTGGCCGCAGGTGCTCGAAGCGATCAAGAACCGCCAGCGGGTGGCCTGGATGATCCTCAACGCCCAGGGCAGGCTGCTCGGCGTCGAGGGCAACGTCGTGACCGTCGGCTTCGAGAAGCCGGGCGACGTGCAGGGCTTCCTCAAGGGCAAGCGCGACGAGGTGGTGGCCGCCGCGCTCGGCGACGTGCTCGGCGGCACCTGGCGCGTCGACGTGGTGGTCGGCGGCTCGGGTCCCGGCCCGGCCGGCCCCGCACCGCGCGGGCCGTCCGGCCCGCCGGCGCCCCAGACGCCGGCACCGCCTCCCCCGGCTCCCGCGGCTCCCCCGGCTCAACCCTCCGCACCGGCCGCGCTGCCCACGCCGGCTCCGGCGGCCATGCCGCCCACGGGCGCCACGCCGGCCCCGGCCCCGGAGCGGAAGGCCGCGGCGCCGGCGGCGACCGACGAGTCGTGGCCGGACGCGCCGTCCGACGACTACGACGCGCCTTCCCCGGCCTCGCCTTCCCCTGCCTCGCGGTCCGCGCCGAGTCCCGGCCTGGCCGCGGCCCGCTCGGCGGCCAGGGCCGCCGCCCAGACGGGCCCCCGGCAGGCCTGGCCGGAGACGGTGCCGGGCCGTACGGGCGGGACCGCGCGCCCGGACGACGACGTGGACCCGCTCAACGACGACGACGCCGACGTGAGCGAGCTGTCCGGCATGGCGCTGATCCAGCGTGAGCTGGGCGGCCGCGTCATCGAGGAGATCGATCACTCCTGAGCGCCTTCCCCGCCGGAGGGACGGCCGCCGCATGGACGGAGACTGGTTGGGTAACCGGTGTCCGTCCGCCCGCGACAGGCCGGCGACCCGCGTGGAACACGCACGCCGCGCCGGTGCGGAAACCGGGGCGACACCGTAGGCTCGGTCGCGACGAACATGTCGCTGGACGCTGAGGAGCGCAACCATCGTGAATCCAGGGGATGTCAACCTCCAGCAGTTGCTGGAGCAGGCTCAGCTGATGCAGCAGCAGCTCGTCACCGCGCAGCAGGAGCTCAGCGACGCCGAAGTGGAGGGCAGTGCCGGGGGCGGCCTGGTCGTCGCCACCGTGAACGGCAGCGGCGAGCTTCTCGAGCTCGAGATCAGCCCGCTGGCCATCGACGCGAGCGACCCGGAGGAGACCGCGCAGACGATCGCGGACCTCGTGCTCGCCGCCGTGCGGGACGCCGTACGCGCCGCGGGGGAGCTGCAGCAGGAGAAGCTGGGCCCGCTCGCGCAGGGACTGGGGGGCGGCCTCGGCGGTCAGCTGCCGGGGTTCTAGAGCATGTACGAAGGGGTCGTCCAGAACCTGATCGACGAGCTCGGGCTGCTGCCCGGCGTCGGTCCCAAGAGCGCGCAGCGGATCGCGTTCCACCTCCTCGCGGCCGATCCGGCCGACGTCAAGCGGCTCGCGCACGCCCTGCTCGAAGTGAAGGAGAAGGTGCGCTTCTGCCGGGTGTGCGGAAACGTGGCCGAGGAGCAGGAGTGCCGGATCTGCCGGGACCAGCGGCGCGATCCGCACGTGATCTGTGTGGTCGAGGAGTCGAAGGACGTGGTGGCGATCGAGCGGACCCGTGAGTTCCGCGGTCGCTACCACGTGCTCGGCGGGGCGATCAGCCCCATCGACGGCATCGGCCCGGACGACCTGAAGATTCGCGAGCTGATGACCCGGCTGGCCGACGGCCAGGTGACCGAGCTGATCCTCGCGACCGACCCGAACCTCGAGGGCGAGGCGACGGCCACCTACCTGGCCAGGCTCGTCAAGCCCCTGGGATTGAAAGTGACCCGACTGGCCAGCGGCCTGCCTGTGGGCGGTGATCTCGAGTACGCCGACGAGGTCACTTTGGGCCGCGCTTTCGAAGGACGGAGGCTGCTGGATGTCTGACGAGTGGAACGACCTGGCCGCACGCGTCGCCGGACACGCGCAGAACTTCATCGACGGCCTCACCCGCCTGGCCGGCGGTGAGGGCGGCGACGCGACGCTGCCGCTGCTCCTGGTGGAGGTGGCCCAGGTCAGTCTCGCGGGCACCCAGCTCGGGGCCGCCCAGGACGTGATCCTGCAGGGCAACGTCGAACCCGCGCTGAGCGACGACCCCGACATCGACCCCCTCCGTACGGCTCTCGCCGCCCGGCTCGGCCCGGTGGACGACTACGCCGAGGTGTTCGACCCCTACAAGGACACCGTCGTCACGCCGTACCGGCTGTCGGACGACCTCACGGCGGTGGCGGCCGACCTCATCCACGGGCTGCGGCACTACCGGGCGGGCCGTCCGCTGGAGGCGCTGTGGTGGTGGCAGTACTCCTACTTCAACACCTGGGGCAACCACGCCGGCGCGGCGCTGCGGGCCCTGCAGGCGCTGGTCGCGCACACCCGGCTCGACGTGGTCGAAGAGGGCACCGCGGTCTGACCGTCCACATGCTGGTCGCCGCCGGTCTCGGTTTGGGACGTCCAAGTACACTGTGAGCTCCACGTCCTGATTCGTTGGAGATTCCAGTGGCGCTCGTTGTGCAAAAGTACGGTGGTTCCTCCGTAGCCGACGCGTCCTGCATCAAGCGGGTCGCCCAGCGGATCGTCGCGACGAAAAAAGCGGGCAACGACGTCGTCGTCGTGGTGTCCGCGATGGGCGACACCACCGACGAGCTGCTCGACCTGGCCCAGCAGGTGTCGCCGCTGCCGCCCGGCCGCGAGCTCGACATGCTGCTCACCTCGGGTGAGCGGATCTCCATGGCGCTGCTCGCGATGGCGATCGCCAACCTGGGTCACGAGGCGCGCAGCTTCACCGGCTCGCAGGCCGGTGTGATCACCGACTCGACGCACGGCAAGGCGCGCATCATCGACGTGACGCCCAGCCGTATCCAGGAGGCCGTCGACGCCGGTCAGATCGCGATCGTGGCCGGGTTCCAGGGCGTCTCCCAGGACAGCAAGGACATCACGACGCTGGGCCGGGGTGGGTCCGACACCACGGCCGTCGCCCTCGCGGCGGCGCTCGGCGCGGACGTCTGTGAGATCTACACCGACGTGGACGGCATCTACACCGCCGATCCCCGCATCGTCCGTACGGCGCGGCAGATCCCGCGGATCTCCTATGACGAGGCCATGGAGATGGCGGCGTGCGGGGCCAAGATCCTGCACCTGCGCTGCGTGGAGTACGCCCGCAGGTTCGGCCTGCCGATTCACGTCAGAAGCTCGTTCAGCACGAGGGAAGGCACCTGGGTCGTCTCCGACCCCTACAGCGAAGGAACCGAAGTGGAGCAGCCCATCATCTCCGGGGTCGCGCACGACCGGAGCGAGGCCAAGATCACTGTGGTCGGGGTGCCCGACAAGGTCGGAGAGGCGGCCGCCATCTTCCGCACGCTGGCCGACGCCGAGATCAACATCGACATGATCGTGCAGAACGTGTCGGCCGCGGCGACCGGGCGCACGGACATCTCCTTCACGCTGCCGGCCAACGACAGCCAGACGGCCCTCACGGCGCTGAAGAAGATCCAGAACCAGGTCGCCTTCGAGTCGCTGCTGTACGACGACCAGATCGGCAAGGTCTCCCTGATCGGCGCGGGCATGCGCTCGCACCCGGGTGTCACCGCCAAGTTCTTCGGCGCGCTGGCCGACGCCGGGGTGAACATCGAGATGATCTCGACCTCGGAGATCCGCATCTCCGTCGTCGTGGGACAGAACGAGGTGGACACCGCGGTCGCCGCCGCCCACCGCGCGTTCGACCTCGACGCCGACCAGGTCGAGGCAGTTGTGTACGGAGGTACCGGACGATGAGCCGCAAGCCCACCCTCGCCGTCGTCGGCGCGACCGGTGCCGTCGGCACCGTCATGCTCGACATCCTGACCAGCCGCCGCGACCTGTCCGACGCGTACGGCGAGATCCGGCTGATCGCCTCGCCGCGCTCGGCGGGCAAGGTGCTGAGCGTGCGCGGCGAGGACGTCGTCGTCCAGGCGCTGTCGCCGGAGGCGTTCGACGGCGTCGACATCGCGATGTTCGACGTGCCGGACGAGGTCTCCGCCGAGTGGGCGCCGGTCGCGGCCTCGCGCGGCGCGGTGGCCGTGGACAACTCCGGCGCCTTCCGGATGGACCCGGACGTGCCGCTCGTGGTGCCCGAGTGCAACCCCGAGCAGGCCCGCAACCGGCCCAAGGGGATCATCTCGAACCCCAACTGCACGACGCTGTCGATGATGGCCGCCATGGGCGCCCTGCACCGCGAGTACGGCCTGCGCGAGCTGGTCGTGGCCTCCTACCAGGCGGTGTCCGGGGCCGGGGTGGCCGGGCCCGAGCGGCTCTACGCCGAGATCGAGGCCGTCGCCGGCGACCGGACGATGGGCACCGTGGCGGGCGACGTGCGCAAGGCCGTGCCCGACCTGTCCGACTCGCCGTTCCCCGCCCCGCTGGTGCTCAACGTGGTGCCGCTGGCGGGCTCGCTCAAGGACGGCGGCTGGACCTCCGAGGAGCTCAAGGTCCGCAACGAGTCGCGCAAGATCCTCGGCATCCCGGACCTGAAGGTCTCGGCGACCTGCGTCCGCGTCCCGGTGGTCACCACCCACTCGCTGGCCGTCCACGCGACGTTCGAGCGGGAGGTCACGGTCGAGGGCGCCCGGGCGCTCCTGGACGCCGCGCCGACCGTGGTGGTGCTCGACGACCCCGCGAACGGCGTGTTCCCCACCCCGGCGGACGTCGTGGGCACCGACCCGACCTACGTCGGCCGGATCCGCCAGGCGCTCGACTTCCCGAACACGCTCGACCTGTTCCTGTGCGGGGACAACCTCCGCAAGGGCGCCGCGCTCAACACCGCCGAGATCGCGGCGCTGGTCGCCACCGAGTTCGCGTAGGTCGTCACCGGAACAGCACGTCCCAGTGGGTCGGCTCGTCCGCCCACACGTCCGACGGCGCGGCGCGGTACAGCGCCGCGCCGTCCGCGCGCGTGCGCCAGAAGCGGCAGGTCCGGGTGACGTACGCGTCGAGGCACGCGTTGTGGGCGAGGTCCACCTTGTAGCCGTTGCCGTGGCTGTAGCGGCCGCCGGCGTGACCGGTCTCGGTGCCGCCGGTGACCGTCACCGGGCAGCCGCTGGCCCGCCTCAGGTCGACGACGCGCATCAGCGTGCCGTACCTGATCGCCTGGAGTGACGTGCAGTACCGCCGGCGGCGGTCGGCGCAGTCGCCACTCGACTTCCGGCGCACCCCGGCGTCCAGCAGCAGGCCCACCGCCTCCTCGTGCGGGAGCCGTGCGTCCGCGTCCAAAGCGTCCCGGGTTCTCACGGTGGCGACGAACGTGCCGGCCAGCAGTGGCGGGAGGGTCACCTCCTGCCGCGCGGCCTCGACGACCTCGACGGCCTCGGCGGTCGCGGCGGGCGCCGGGGACGGCGGCGGGACGGGGTCCCTGTCGTTCTGCATGGGCAGGGAGATCAGGACGGCGGTGCCGATGCCGGCCAGCCCCCGCCATGACGGGCGGACGTCCAAGAGCCTCGTTTCCTCGGTCGACGGCGGGGGCTGTGGTCTCTAATGCCACATCCGGCGACCGGTCCGCCCGTTGCCACGAGGCGGTTTGCCGCCACGCGTGGATCATCTTGTCGGTTCATGACCGGATGCGGGCCCGACCCGTACAGTGACGAGCGTGGCCGAGAAGACACGGGAGCTGATCGTCGAGACGGCCCTCCGGTTGTTCAGGGAGCGGGGGTACGAGGCGACCACGATGCGCGCCATCGCCGCGGAGGCGGGCGTGTCGGTGGGCAACGCCTACTACTACTTCAGGTCCAAAGAGCAGCTGATCCAGGCGTACTACGACCGGGCGCAGGCGACGCACGAGGCGGCGTGCCGCGAGGTGTTCGCCGCCGAGCGGTCGTTCGCCGGGCGGCTCGGGGGCGTGCTGCGGGAGTGGGTGCGGATCTCCGAGCCGTACCACGAGTTCGCGGTGAAGTTCTTCAAGCACGCAGCGGAGCCCAGCAACCCCCTGAGCCCGTTCAGCGCCGAGTCCGCCCCCGCGCGCGAGTCGGCCGTCGCGCTCTATCGGGAGGTGGTCGAAGGGTCGGCCGGGCGGATGGACGACGAACTCCGCGAGGAGCTTCCCGAGCTGCTGTGGCTGCTGTGGATGGGAGTCGTGCTGTTCTGGGTCCACGACAACTCGCCGGGGTGCGCGCGCACCTACCGGCTGATCGACCGGGTCGTCCCACTCGTCGACCGTCTGGTCGGTTTGTCGCATCTGCCCGGCATCAAGGGTGTGGCCAGGGAGGTCATCGAGGTGGTCCACGAACTCCGGGCGTGACCGCGACTCCATACCGTCCGGTTGGTATGGTCGGGTCGAGACCTTGAAAGGGGTGGCCGTGGACCGCTGGGGCATGACGATTCCGTTCTTCGGGCAGACGCCGGTCGAGTCGAAGGAGCTCATCGCCGAGTTGCCCGCACTGGGCTACACCGACGCGTGGTCGGCGGAGGTGGGCGGCACGGACGGGTTCGTGCCGCTGGCCCTGGCGGCCGAGTGGGCGCCGTCCCTGCGCCTGGGCACCGCGATCGTCCCCGTCTACACCCGCGGCCCGGCCCTGCTGGCCATGTCGGCGGCCACGCTGGCCGACGTCGCCCCGGGCAGGTTCGTGCTGGGCATCGGCGCGTCGTCGCCGGTGATCGTGGGCAACTGGAACGCCGGCGAGTTCGACAAGCCGTACGCGCGGGTCCGCGACACCCTGCGCTTCCTGCGCGCGGCGCTGGCGGGGGAGAAGGTCACCGAGAGCTACGAGACCTTCGCCGTGAAGGGCTTCCGGCTGGAGAAGGCCCCCGCGACGCCGCCGAAGATCGTGCTCGCCGCGCTGCGCCCCGGCATGCTCCGCATGGCCGCCCGCGAGGCCGACGGCGCGATCACCAACTGGCTGTCGCCTCAGGACGTACGGAAGGTCCGGGCCGAGCTGGGGCCGGAGACCGAGCTGACCGCGCGGCTGTTCGTCGTGGTGACGGAGGACACCGCCAAGGCACGGGAGATCGGCCGCCGGCTGCTGGCCTCCTACCTCACCGTGCCGGTGTACGCGGCCTTCCACGAATGGCTCGGCCGGGGTGAGGCGCTGCGGCCCATGCAGGAGGCGTGGGCCGCCGGAGACCGCAAGGCCGCGCTGAAGGCGATCCCCGACGAGGTCGTGGACGACCTGATCGTGCACGGCGACGCGGCGGCCTGCCGTGCCCGCGTCCGGGAGTACGTCGCCGCCGGGCTCGACACGCCCGTGCTCGCCCCCCTGCCTTTCGGCGACCTGGCCCAGACCGTACGGGACCTCGCGCCGGGCGCCTGACGGAACCGGGCCTAAGGAACCGGGGGAGCGCCGCCGGACGTTATCGGGGAGGCAAAGCGGGCAGAGGAATCTACCTGGAGGTGTCCTCATGGTGAAGGCAGGACGTGCGGCGGCCACCTGGCGCGCCTACCGCGAGGTCTCCAAGCCCGGATCGCCGGGGCTCGGGGCCCGCATCCGGGCCGTGCCCCGGATGCTCCGCGCCGCGATCAAGGGCGACTACCCCGGCATGACCAAGGGCAAGCTCGCCATGCTCGGCATGGCCGTGGCGTACATCGTGTCGCCGATCGACGTCGTCCCCGACTTCCTCCTGGGCATCGGCGTCGTCGACGACTTCGGCGTGTTCCTCTGGCTGGCGACCGCGCTGCTCGGCGAGAGCGGCCAGTTCGTCGACTGGGAGCACGGCGGCCGGCCCACACACGCCGGCAAGGTCCGGCGTTAGAGCTGCTCCTGCCGCAGCCAGGCCCGCGAGGGCAGTGGGTGGCCGAACAGGCGTGCGGCGTTGCCGTACGAGACCCTGGCGATGTCGGCGGGGGGCAGGCTGCCGAGGTTGCGGGCCACCGCGCGCTGGGTGTCCGGCCAGGTGGACTCCGCGCGTGGGTAGCCGGTCTCCAGCATCACCCGCTCCATGCCGACGGCGAGCCGCACCGAGCTCAGCGCGCTGTCGTCGAGCGTGCCGAAGAAGAAGTTGCGCCGCAGCACCTCGCTGGGCTTCAGCCCGCCCTCCCAGCTCGGCTCGCCCGCGACCGGGTGATCGAGCGCGTAGTCGGCCCGCTCGGCCAGCATCGGCAGCCACCCGACGCCGCCCTCCACGATGAGGATGCGCAGCTTGGGGAAGCGCAGCGCCACCCCCGACCAGAGCCAGTCGGCGCACGCGAACATCGCGCTGGCCGGGATCAGCGTGGTGATCGCCTCGACCGGGGTGTCGGGCGACGGCACCGGCGCCCAGGAGGACGCGCCGGTGTGCAGGCACACGACCGTCCCCGTCTCCTCGCAGGCGGCGAAGAACGGGTCCCAGTGGCGGCTGTGGATCGACGGCAGCCGCAGCCGGGTGGGGAACTCGGGGAACACGACGGCCTTGAACCCGCGTGCGGCGTTGGCCCTGATCTCCTTCGCCGCGATCTCGGGGTCGGGGAGCCAGGGAAGCTGGAGCGCGATCATGCGCTCGGGGTAGGTGCCGGCCCACACGTCGACGTGCCAGTCGTTCCAGGCCTGTACGAGCGCGAGCCCGAGGTCCTGGTCGCGGGTGCGGCCGAACGCCACTCCGGCCTGGCTCGCGAGCATGCCGGGGAAGCACAGGGCCGCCCAGATCCCGGCCCGGTCCATGTCGCCGATCCGGGCCTCGATGTCGTAGCAGCCCGGCCGCATGTCCTCGAACCGGACGGGATCGAGCGTCCATTGCTCCTTGGGCAGGCCCGCGCCCACGTCCAGCCCCGCGCAGGGATAGGTGGCGCCACCGTACCGCCACACCTGGTGGCCCGAGTCGGTCTCCACGACCTTGGGCGCGAGGTCCTTGTACTTCTCCGGAAGGCGGTCCTCGAAGAGATCGGCCGGCTCGATCAGGTGATCATCGACCGAGATGATCACGAAGTCCCGCCGCCTCGGCTCTGGGTCGGTATGCAGCGGCGTCGTCACGGTAGTAAACGGTAGGGCCAAGGGATAACACGGTACAAGCTGCGAGGTCTCCGGTTGGTATCCGTTCGCTCACCTTGCGGCGCGTACGGTTACGCCCTGTGACTCCCGCTCCGTCCGGAGATCGCGGGCCTCACGGCGTACCAGCAGCGCCCAGCCGCCCACCGCGATGCCGATGAACAGCCACCACTGCACGGCGTACGCCAGGTTGAGCCCGCCTCCGCCGCCGACGTCCGGCGGGGGCAGGAGCTCCGGCGCCTCGGCCGGCACGGGAGTCTGCGCGGTCAGCTCGACGAACCCTCCGAAGACCCCGTACGGCAGGCCCTTGGCGAGAGCGGGCGTGTCGATCAGCAGGATCTGGCCGGCGGGCAGCCCGGACCGGTTCCTGATGCCGGTGTTCTCCCGGGTCTCGGCCGGGCGGAGGCGTCCGGTGACCGTCACCTCTCCGGCGGGCGGTGCGGGCACCCGCGGCGGGGCGTCCGCGGTCGCCCCGGCCGGGACCCAGCCCCGGTTCACCAGCACGGCGCCCTGCGGCGTGACGAGCGGGGTGATCACGTAGAACCCGACCCGGGTGTTGAGGGTGCGCCGGCGCACCACGAGCTCGTGGGCGGGGTCGTACCGGCCGGTGGCGGTGACGAGGCGGTACCTGTCCCGCTCCGGCACGGTCGCGCCGGGCCGGGCCAGCCGGTCGATCGGCACGGGAGCGGCGGCGAGGTTGGCGGTGATCCTGGCGCTGGTGGCCGACCGCTCCTCGAACCGCCCCCACTGCCACTTCCCCAGGAAGAAGAAAGCGGGGATCAGCGCGAGCACGAGCAGGTGCAGCCCGACCCAGCGGCGTGTGAGGAGGAACCGGTACACGCCACCAGCCTAGGCAGCGCCACGACCGGTCCTGCTGTCAGGACGTGTCTCAAGCAGGTGTGCTCAGCCGGGCGCCCGGGCCGGGACGGGGGGTCACCTCGCGCGGACCGTCGACCTCGTGGCCCTCCTCGCACGTCAGGTGCAGGGCGACGGGTGCGCCGCAGTCGCGGTGGGTGACCACGACCGGTGCTCCCTCGGGATCGGCCAGATAGCGGTCGCCCCAGTGCATGAGGGCGATCATGATCGGATAGAGGTCGAGGCCCTTCTGGGTGAGCCGGTACTCGTCGCGCTGGCGCTGGCCGGGCTCCTGGTAGGGCACCTTGCGCAGCAGGCCCTCGTCGACGAGCCGCGACAGCCGCGCGCTCAGCACCTGCCGGGGCGCACCGGTGCGCGTCTGCAGGTCGGCGAACCGCCGGATGCCGTTGAACGCCTCCCGGAGGACGAGGAAGGTCCACTTCTCGCCCAGCACGGCGAGGGTTCGCTCGATGGAGCAGTTGTCCACCCGATAACGCCGCATGTCGCGCATCGTAGCCACAACCTCCTTCCGACATCTAAGTCTAGTTGACAGACTCAGACGTTTCGAGGGAGGCTGAGTCCATGTTGGGAACTCAGGTGAGGCCCGCCGTGGACATCCGTGCGGCGTGCCCGGACGACGACGAGGAGCGGGTGCGGCTCTTCCTGCGAGGCCTGTCGCGCGCCACGCTGACCAACCGCTTCTTCGTCGGCCCGGGCCGGCCGAGCGCGAGCCTGGTCCGCGCCATGGTCGCGCGGGACGACAGGCGGGACGCGCTGCTCGCGCTGCACGGCGACGCCGTCATCGGGCACGCCATGAGCCACCTGTCCGGCGGCGGCGGAGCCGAGGCCGAGATCGCGGTCGTGGTGGACGACCGGTGGCAGAACCTCGGTGTGGGATCGCGGCTCGTGCGCACCCTCCTGCGCCGGGCGTCCGTACGCGGCGCGGTCGCCGTCGGCATGGACGTCATGACCGAGAACCGGCGGGTGCTGGCGATGGTGCGCAGGACGTGGCCCTCTGCCACAATCGTCACAGACGGCCCATACGTCGAGATCAAAGCGCGCCTCGCATTTGCAGAACAAGGTTCTGTTGGTTCACCATTGACTATGTGAAGAACGCGAAGAGCGCGCGGGACGGCAGAGCCAGGATCATCGAGGGCGCCCTGCGCAGGTTCAGCCAGAGCGGGGTGTCGGCCACCACCCTGGCCAGCCTCCGGCAGGAGAGCGGCGTCAGCGTCGGCAGCTTCTACCACCACTTCACGAGCAAGGAACACGTCTTCGGCGTGCTCTACGCCGAGATCCTCGACATGTACCAGGACGCCTTCGTCGGCGAGCTCGTCCGCCACGAGGACGCCCGCGCCGGCATCGAGGCGATCGTCGCGATGCACATGGCGTGGTGCGGCGAGCACCCCGAGCGCGCCCGCCTGCTGATCAGCGAGCGTCCGCCCCGGCGCAACGAGCCCGGCGGCCCGGAGGTCGCCGAGTCGCGGCGTGAGTTCTTCCGGCAGGTCTCCGACTGGTGGCGGCCGCACATGAAGGACGGCGTGCTCCGTCCCGTCCCCGCCACCATGTGCTACGTGCTGTGGCTCGGCCCGGCGCAGGAGATGTGCCGCCTGTGGTTCAGCGGCGCCCACCAGCCCACGCAGGAGGAGATCCGCGAGCTGGGCGAGGCCGCCTGGAACAGCCTGAAGATGCCGTAGATTCGATCTGTGGACGCCCCTTCTGACCTGGTCCGGCGGCTTCGCGACAGGTTCGTGGAAACCGGATACACGATCGACGGCGTGCGTGAGCGGCTGGGCGACATGGCCGCCTCCGCCCTGGCCCGCGAGGAGGTCGTGCCCGCACTGCGGGCGACCAGGGACGCCGACCCCCTCGCCGCGCTGATCCGCCTGTGGTGGCTGGGCGTCCCGGTCAGCATGGCCGCCGCCGACCTCCCGCTGCAGGACCTCATCGAGGCCGGGCTGCTGGTGCGCCTGGGCGACTCCGTGCAGGCCACCGTGCACCTCCAACCCTGGGACACCGGCACCGGCGACCCGGCGTACGTGGTGTCCGACCGCAAGGTGCGGCCCGGCGACCCCTCGCTGCGGCCCGACCACGTGGTGGGAGCGGGCGGCGCCTCGGCCAACCTCGCCCAGCTCGGCTGGACCGCGCCGGTCGGGCGGGCGCTCGACCTCGGCACCGGCTGCGGCGTGCAGGTGCTGCACCTGGCGCCCCGGGCGGAGGACGTCGTCGCGACCGACGTGAACCGCAGGGCGCTGCGGCTGGCCCGCCTCAGCTGGGGCCTGTCCGGCGTGACCGGCGTCGAGGCGCGCGAGGGCTCGATGTACGACCCCGTGGACGGCGAGCGGTTCGACCTCGTGGTGTCCAACCCCCCGTTCGTCATCGCGCCCGAGGCCAGATACACCTACCGCGAGACGGGCCGGCGGGGCGACGAGTTCTGCCGCGACCTCGTACGGCGCACGCCCCGGTACCTCGCCCAGGGCGGCCGGGCGCGCTTCCTCGCCAACTGGTTGCACGTCAAGGGCGAGGACTGGCAGGACAGGGTGGGCGGCTGGCTCGCGGAGACCGGCTGCGACGGCTGGGCCGTGCAGCGCGACGTGCAGGACCCGGCCGAGTACGTCGAGCTGTGGCTGCGGGACTCCGCGGAGCACGGCACCTCGGCCTACCGGGAGCGCTACGACGAGTGGCTCGGCTGGTTCGAGTCGATGGACGTGACCGGCGTCGGCTTCGGCTGGATCGCCCTGCACGACTCCGGGTCGCTGAGCCCGCTCGTGCGGGTGGAGGAGATGACGCAGCCGGTCGAGCCTCCGTCCGGCGCGCTGGTCGAGGAGGTCCTGCGCGCGGCGCGCACCGCGCACGAGCTGTCCGACGAGGACCTGCTCGACGCGCGCCTGAAGCCGGCCGAGGGGGTGGTGGAGGAGCGCGTCGGCCCGCCCGGCGCCGATGACCCCTCCCGGATCGTCCTGCGGCAGACCCTGGGCGCGCGCCGTACGGTCACCGTGGGGACGGTGGAGGCGGCCCTGGCCGGGGTGTGCGACGGCGACCTGCCCACGCGGCCGCTGCTCGCCGCGATCGCCGAACTGACCGGCGAGGACCCCGGCGCCGTGCTCGGGCGGGCTCCCGCCGCGCTGCGCTCCCTGATCGCCGAGGGCTTCCTCCGCGTTGCAAGCCCACGTTGATCGGAGTTTGAACGGCCGGGCCGACAGTGGTCCTGAGCGGGCTTCGGGGGGGTTCGGAGCCCGCGGAGAAAGCCCGGCCGGTCGCCGACGTGAGGCGGCGAGTCGTCACGGGGCGCACCGGTAAGGATCCGGGCCCCCTGCGCGTCCCAGTGACGACGGGCGACCGGCCGGGCGGTTCACGCCCCCACGATTGAGAATCGGTGATCGATGTGATCAACCATGTCCGGATGAGCCGGCTCGACGACGACCTGCGACTCGACTCACGTCTCGACCTGTTCGCGCAGGAGCGCGCGGATGTCGTCGGCCTCGGGCGAGCCGAGCCGGGTGAAGATGTCGAGGGCCTTGACCAGGGCCTGCCTGCCTCGGCCGGTCTCCCCGAGACTCGCGAGGGCCTTGCCGAGGGCGGCCAGTGACTGCGCTTCGCCGTACGGGTGGGTGATCTCGCGGCTCACGGTCAGGGCCTGCTCGGCGTGCCGGGCGGCCTCGGCGAACCGCCCGGCGGCGATGAAGGTGGCGGCCAGCCGGTAGCAGACCCGCTGCTCCCAGACCCGCTGGTTGCTCGCCCGGAAGAAGGCCAGGCACTCGGCGTGGTGGACGACGGCCTCGTTGAGCCGCCCGACATGCGACAGCACGTTGCCGAGGTGGTAGCGGGCCCGTGCCACCCCCGCGCCGCTGCCGATCTCGCTGAAGACCGCGAGCCCGCGCTCGGCCGCGGCGATGGCGTCGCCGGGCCGCCCGAGGCCCAGATGGTCGCGGGCCGAGTAGCACGACGCCAGCGCCTCGCCCGCCGGGTTGCCCACCTCCCGGTAGACCGCCGTCGCCCGGTCGAACCATTCGAGCGCCTCGGTGTGGCGCCGCCGCCGGCCCGCGACGACCGCCAGCGCGTTGCACGTCTCGCCCAGCACGATGTGGTCGCCGGTCTCCTCGCCGAGCGTCCGTGCGGCGAGGAAGTGGGCCTCGGCCTCGGCCAGCCGGTTCGCGCCGAACAGCACCCGGCCGAGGACGTAGCGGCAGCGCATCTCGCCGCGCCGCTCGCCGGTCCGGCGGGTCGCCGTCAGCAGGGCCGAGGTGCGCTGCTCGAAGTCGCGCTGGCTGGTGCCCGACTCCAGCAGCGGCTCCAGTGCCAGCAGCAGGTCGGCCGCCGCGAGCAGGTCCCCGCCCGGCTCGTGCGCCTGGGCAGCCTGGGCCGCCTGGGCCACGGCCCCGAACATGTCCTCCGCCTCGGCCGACAACCAGGCCACGGCCTCGTCGGCGGAGGAGAAGGCATGGCCGAGCACACCCAGGTCGGTGAGGTTGTCGGCGATCGCGCTGCCCTCGTACGCCAGCCGGTGGGCCGCGCCCGCCGACGCCAGGTAGAAGCCGAGCAGCCGCCGCAGGGCGAGCGCCCGGGCCTCGGGCTCCTCCGCGTCCTCCGCCTGCCGCCGGGCGAACAGCTTGAGCAGGTCGTGGAATCGGTAGCGGCCCGGCGCGGGCGCCTCCAGCAGGCTGGCGTCGACCAGCGACTCGATCAGGTCCTCGGCCTCGGCCGGGGTGAGGCCGAGCACGGCCGCCGCCGCCAAGGCCGAGATGCCCGAGCCCGCCGGCAGTGACAGCAACCGGAACGCCCGCGCCTGCCGGGCGTCCAGCTGGCCGTAGCCGAGGGCGAACGTGGCCGAGACCGCCAGGTTGCCGATCTTCATCTCGTCCAGGCGGCGGCGCTCGTCGGCGAGCCGGGGGACGAGCGAGGCCACCGTCCACGACGGGCGGGAGGCGAGCCTGGCGGCGACGATGCGCACGGCCAGCGGCAGGAAACCGCAGGCGGCGACCACGTCCATGGCGGCGGCCCGCTCCGCCGCCACCCTCTCGGGGCCCGCGACCGCGGCGAGCAGCGACAGCGCCTCCTCGGGCTCCATCACGTCGAGGTCGACGAGACGGGCCGCGGGCAGGTCGGCCAGCTTGCCCCGGCTGGTGATGATCGCGGCGCAGCCGGGCGCGCCGGGCAGCAGATGCTCGACCTGCTCGGCGTCGCGGGCGTTGTCGAGCAGCACCAGCATCCTGCGGTCGGCGAGCAGCGAACGGAACAGCGCGGAGCGCTCGGCCAGGCCGTCGGGGATCACGTCCATCGGGATGCCGAGGGCGCGCAGGAACGCGACCAGCGCCGTCTCGGGCGCGGTGGGCTCGGCGCCGTATCCGCGCAGGTCGGCGTAGAGCTGGCCGTCGGGGAACAGGTCTCCGGCGAGATGGGCCACGTGGACGGCCAGGGTCGTCTTGCCCACGCCGCCGATGCCCGACATCGCCGCGATCGGCACGCCCTCACCCGCTCCTTCTCCACGGAGCAGCGCGAGCAGCCGGTGCACGAGGCCGGTGCGCCCGGTGAAGTCGGAGACGGCCGCCGGGAGCTGCGCCGGCCGCGGCATCTCGATCGCGGGGGCGGTCCCGGCCGTCGCGGCGTCATCGTGGCCGTCCGGATGCGAGAGCCGTACGGGAGGGGGTGTGTGGGCGAGGGCGGGATCGGCGGCGAGGATGCGCCGGTGCAGGCCGGTCAGCTCGGCCCCGGGCTCGATGCCGAGCTCCTCCACGAGCGCCTGCCGGGTCTCGGTGAAGACCGACAGCGCCTCGGCCTGCCTGCCGCAGCGGTAGTAGGCGAGCATGAGCTGGGCGCGTAACCGCTCGCGCAGCGGATGTTCGGCGGCGAGCGCCACCAGCTCGGAGACGATCTCCGCGTGGCGGCCCAGCTCCAGGTCGAGCTCCATGAGCGTCTCGACCGCGCTCATCCGGCGCTCGGCCAGCCGGTCGCGCTGGTGCTCGGCGTACGGGCCGACCGCGCCGGTCAGCGGTTCGCCCGACCACAGGCTCAGGGCCCCGCGCAGCCGCCGGGCGGCCTCTCCAGCCTTGCCCGTACGGCGGTCGGACTCGGCGGCGGCGCACTCGCGCTCGAAGACGGCGAGGTCGAATTGGGCAGGGGCGGAGTGGGCGGAGTCGAGCCGCAGCGCGTATCCCCGGCCCACCGAGGTCAGCAGCCGCGGCGGGGTCCTCGGGGAACGGTCCGGCTCCAGGACGGTGCGCAGGCGGGAGACGTAGGTGCGCAACGCGCCGAGCGCGCGTGGGGGCGCGTCCTCGCCCCACACGCCGTCGATCATCTCGTCGGGCGTGACCGGGTGCCCCTCCCGCAGCAGGAGCATGGCGAGGATGGAGCGTTGCAATGGCGTGCCGAGGTCGAGTTCGTCGCCGTCGCGCCAGGCCAGGACGGGTCCTAGCACGGCGAAGCGCAGGCCGTCCGCGGCGGCGTGATCAGGCATGTGACCTGTCTCCCAATGGCAAGATTTCCGACCAAATGATAGATCGTGTAGCGCGGCGGCAGTAGGACCGAACGCGCTGGTTCAGTCTGCGTTCAGGTGCTTGAAAGCAACCTGCAAACCACGGTGTGAGCGCTGAAAGCAAGTTGCAGGCGGGCGGGCCTATCACTGAGGTGCAACCCCGACAGCACCCCGCGATCGGGGGATCGTCCTCGAACAGGAGAACCGAAATGCGACGCTCCATCACCCTCGGTCTCGCCGCCGCCACCACCGTCGCCGCCCTCGGGCTGCCGGCCCTCGCGACGGCCGCCAACGCCGCCCCCGCCTCCGCCTCCTCCTCCGCCGCCTCCCCGCACCACGACGACTGGGACTACGACGGCTGGTGGGGCACCTACTGGTCGTCCAACCACCTCGCCAAGGCCAGGGGCTACGTCGACGTGAACTACAACGACGAGGAGTCGAACCGGGTCCACATCACCGGCAAGCTGTACGACAACGACCACCGCACCTACGGGCAGGGCGGCAAGTGCGCGTACATCAAGTTCCGGGTGTCGTCCTGGGACGACAGCGAGGACGACTGGTCCTCCAGCTACAAGTCGTACAAGTACTGCGGCGCCGGCGGCTACAAGAACATCAACTTCTGGCGCTACGACGTCGCCCAGGTCCAGGCGAAGGTCTGTCAGATCGGCCTGCACAGCAGCCAGCCCGTCAAGTGCGGCTACTGGCGCGACATCTACAACGCCTACGAGGACGAGTACGGCTACGAGGCCTGACCGTCTCCGCACGACGCGGCCCGTCCCTTCCGGGACGGGCCGCTTTCTTCTCTACAGGACGATCACGCTGCTTCCGACGCCGCTTCCAGAATTCCCAGCTTCGTGCGAAGACGTTCGCGTACGGCCGGCCACTCGGGACTCAGGATCGAGTAGTACGCGGTATCTCGGACCGTGTCGTCGGCGCCTCGGCTGTCCGCTCGTCGCACACCGTCGAGGTGTGCGCCGAGGGCCTCGATGGCGACCCGGGATCGGGTATTGCGTACGTCTGCCTTGAGGGTGATCCGGTGAACCTGCCAGGTCTCGAAGGCCAGGGAGAGCAGCAGATACTTGCTCTCCCGGTTGACACCGGTGCCCTGGGCCGACGCGGCGAGCCAGGTGTACCCGATGTCCGCGACGGACGGGACCTCGCCCACCGCGCCCTTGGACCCCGGCGGCCAGGGCATCGGGCCCTGCCAGTACTCCAGGTTCATCAGACGGGTGGCACCGACCACGCGGTCGGTGTGCAGCCACCGGATGGCGAAGGGCATCGTGCGGCCCTCCGCCTGCTCAGCCATGGCGGCCTCCACATAGGAGGCCATCTCATCCCGGCCAGCGGGAACCCGAGTGAAGGCGTATGTCGAACGGTCTTCACTCGCCGCGGCGACGAGGTCGTCGAGCACCGCGAGGCTGAGCGGTTCCAGGCGCACGGAGCGCCCGGACAGGGTGACAAAAGCGGGCATGAGCACATGATGGGGGCTGCTGAACACGGCCGATACCAAATGACACGAGACATCTTGGCGGGGGTCCGGTTAAGGGGGGTGACCGCCCGAGAAACCGCAGGTCAGAGGGGTGAATCAGGAGCCTTGGGGTCGGCGCTCAGGGTAAAGATTTGGCCAAAGATCCACGATCCGCCGCGGGCGGGTTCGACGGCGGCCCGAACCAGGTCTCCAGGGCGTTCTCGAGCCCCTCGCCGCCGGCTTCCCGCGGGTCCCGCGCCCATGCGACGAACCCGTCCGGGCGTACGAGAAGCGCGCCGGGAGCGTGCGGGTCGCGCACGGCCGTCGCGATGGTGGTCACCCGGTCGTCGTAGCCGTCAGGTCCGGTTTCGTCCTGGCCGACAAGCAGGCCCCGGCCCTCGTGGAGGTGGTCGGCGACGCGTGAGCCGTCCTCGAACTCGTAGTCGGGCACGCTGCGCCCCACCAGCGGGTGCTCATCGGCGCCGGGCATGTCGTAGCGCTGCCAGACGCCCGAGATCTTCTTCACGAAATAGGTCGTGCCGGTGTAGGAGTCGAGGAGAGTCTCCGGCGCCCGCCCTCGTACGACGGAGGCGAGCTTCCAGCCGAGGTTCACGGCGTCCCCCAGTCCCAGGTTCAGCCCCTGGCCGCCGAAGGGCGAGTGGACGTGCGCGGCGTCGCCGGCCAGCAGCACCCGGCCGAGCCGGTAGGTCGCCGCCTGCCGGGCGTTGTCCGTGAACCGGGTGGCCGTCTTGATGTCCTTGACCACCACCTCGGCGCCCGTCACGTGCCTCACGGCGTCCTGCAACTCCTGAATCGTCACCGGGACGGTCCTGCCGTCCCTGCCGGGCGGGGCGCCGTCGAAGCGCGCGACGAGCACGCGGCCCGGAACCGGTCCGTGGGAGTAGACACCGGTGGGGGTGGCGAGCCACCCGACGCCCAGGCCTTCGGCGCCCTCCATCTCCGCCACGGCCTGGTAGGCGGTGATCTCCGGGTCCGTGCCGGGGAACGGGAATCCGGCCAGCCTGCGTACCGTGCTCCTGCCGCCGTCGCAGCCCACCAGCCAGTGGCCGTGCACCGGGCCGCCGGTCGTGGTGACCGTGACCTGCTCACCGTCGTCGGTGAAGCCGGTCACCTCCGTACCGCGCCGTACCTCGACCCCCAGCTCGGCCGCGCGTACGGCGAGGATGTGCTCGAGCTGCTGCTGGGACACCAGGCCGATCCCGGCGGCCGGTCCCTGGCCGGACAGATCCGGGTCGTCGGCGTCCAGGCGCTCCGCGCTCAGCATGATCCCGGCGAAGTGACCGGCGAACCTGGGCGGGACGCGACGTGGTCCCTCCGTGGGGCCCTCCGCGGGGCCGCGCCCGCGCATGAAGGCGGCCATCAGCTCCAGTGTCCGGTCGTGGGCGTCCTTGAGCGCCGGCAGCAGGCCGCGCCGGTAGAGCGCCTCCACGCTGGGCGTGTTGAGGGCGCCCGCTTTGATCGTCTGGTCGATCTCGGTCAGCCGTTCGAGCACCACGACCGACGCGCCGCTCAGCCGCAGCTCGCAGGCCAGCATCAGGCCGACCGGCCCCCCGCCGGCCACCACCACGTCGTACGACATTCGTCCTCCCCGTAGTTGCCGTCGCTAAAAAGTTACTGTCAATAAAAGTTTTTAGCAACTAGAGTGGGGCAGGTGGCGGAGACGTTGGGGCTGCGGGAGCGGAAGAAGCGCCAGACTCGCTCGCTCATCTCGGACGTGGCCTCGGGCCTGTTCATCCAGCGCGGGTTCGACAACGTGACGGTCGCCGAGGTCGCCGAGGCGGCCGGAGTCTCGACCAAGACCGTCTTCAACTACTTCCCCCGCAAGGAGGACCTGTTCCTCGACCGCTTCCCCGAGGCGGTCGAGCTGGTCACCCATGCCGTACGGGGGCGCGCCGAGGGGGAGAGCCCGCTCTCCGCGCTGCGCCGGCTGTTCCTCCGCATGCTCGAAGAGGGCCACCCCATCGGCGGCATCAACCCGGGATATCGGGTGTTCTGGCAGGTGGTCCTCGACTCGCCCGCGCTCAGGGCGCGGGTGAGAGAACTGGTCGAGGAGTTCGAGGACGTGCTCGCCGGCCTGTTCGCCGAAGCGGCCGGAACCGACCCCGCACAACCCGCCCAGAGGCTCGCGGCCGCCCTGGTCGTCGCCGCCTACCGCACCGTGTACGTCACCAGCGTCGGCAGGATCCGTGCCGGCGATCCCGCGGAGGATGTGCTCGCCGACCACATCGCCCTGCTCGACCGCGCCATGGGAGCCGTCGAACGCGCCATCGCCGGTTTCTGAAGCCGTGCGTGCGAAGCCGGCTCCCGGTGTTCGTATCGACCCCAGGCCCTTCGGCTCGATACCGATCGGTTGATGGGACGGGTGCCGATTTGGTCAGTATTGATACCCCTTTTTTCGCTCGATCTGTAACTCCAACTATTCGCTTCTCGCGGTTGCTCGGGATGAAGCGAGAGTGGAAGAATTCATACAGACTTTCGAATTTATTGAGAGGAGCATGGTGGATCTGTTCGAATTCGATCCCGACCGCTCTCGTCGTTCGAACAATACCGACGGCGGTTGGTGGGATCGGCTGACGGCCGATTCTCCTTTGTGGTCGTCCGACGGTTCGGCAGCCCGCGACGAGGCAGCCCGCGACGACAATGTGGAAGACGGCGCGCCCAGCGCCAGCAGGGCCGCCGATGGCCGGGCCGCCGATGGTAGGGGCAGGTCGTCGTGGGTGCTGGTGGCCTCGGTGCGTGAGTCGGTGCAGTCGTTGGCGTTGGCGCCGGTTCCGGACGATGTGGATATCTGCCTGGCCGAGGCCGAGGACCTGATGTTCGCCCGGGATCGGATCACCTCGGCGTTGGCGGATCGCGTCGGGCGGGTGCATCGGGCGGGGCAGGCCAAGCGGCATGGGCATGCCTCCACCCGTAGCTGGCTGCGCACCACGGGCGGGATGACCGTCGCGGGTGCAAGCCGGCTACTGACCTTGGGCGTCGAGTTGGCCCGCCTGCCCCGGGTGCGGGAGATGTTCGCCGCCGGCGATTTGGCGGCGGGGGTGGCCGAGGCCATCTGCGCTGCGGTTTCCGGTCTGTCGGATGAGCAGGCCGGCTTGGCCGAGCCGATCCTGGTGGAGCTGGCGGGCAGGGCGGGGGCGGCGGAGGTGGCCAAGGCGGGTCGTTATCTGCGGGCGGTGCTGGACCCCGATGGTGAGGACCGCGATGAGCGGGCCGATTACGGGCGGCGGTTCCTGCGGGTCCGCCCGGGCCGGGGCGGCGGTCTGGAGGGGGAGTTCTATCTGCCGCGTGAGCACGCCGCCCGGTTGCAGGCGCTGCTGGAGGCTTATGCCAGGCCCAGGGCGGAGGGTGATGATCGGCCGCTGCGGGTGCGTCAGGCGGATGCGTTCATGGCGTTGCTGGAGGAGAAGATCGCCGCTGAGCTCCTGGTCCTGGTCAACGCCGAATCCCTCCCCACCGACCCCACCCCCACCACCGGCCCCGACCCGGCTGACGTCGGCAGCACCAACCCCGCCAGTGCGGTAGACACCGGTGCCGATGTAGCCGCAGAGGCCGCCGTCGAGAGCACCGGCAGCAGCGCCGCCGGGAGCGCCGGGAGCGCCGTGAACGGCGACGACCTTGCGACCGGCCCCCGTGACGAGCAGTCCGGCGCTGACATGACCGGCAACGCGCAGGCGAAGAACAGGCAGCGGAGGGAGTCACAGCAGGAGCCACAGCAGAGCACGCCACAGCAGAGCAGCTTGCCGAAGCAGGGGGAGTCGCAGCAGAGGGACTCACGTGGAAGCACCCCACAGCGGCAGGAGTCGCACTCGTGGGAGTCGCGGTGGGGTGAGTGGCGACCGTCTGGTCCACCGGGGGGCACCTCTGCCTCTCACACCCACGCTGGGCCTCGGCCTGCGGAGGGTTGCCGCCATGCGCAGGCCACGCGTGAGGACGACGGCCACGAGCACCAGTGGCACGGCCAGGGCGGGTGCAGGTGCGGGTGCGGCAGTAAGGCACGGTGCTCGTCCACCACGCCGGAGACGCCGGAGACGCCGGGGGCACCGCGAGGCGTGCGGGGATCGGAACCGGGAGCGTCGGCCGGAGGGCTGCCAGGGGCGGGGCCGGGCGCGGCGCGGGGGACGGTGTTGGGTCCGCTGTTGGGGACGGCGCCGGGGTTGTTGCTGGCGACCGGGCAGGTGCTGCCCATCTCCGCCGTGCACCGCCTGGCCCGCACCTCCACCCTCATGCGCCTGGTCATGGACGCCGACGGGCAGGTGCTGGACATGGGCCGCAAGGTCAGGTTGGCCACCCCCGCCCAGCGGCGGGCGATCTTCGCCCGCTACGCCACCTGCTGGATCGACGGCTGCCCCCTGCCCGCCACCAAGTGCCAGATCGA